>CACZSG010000023.1 GCA_902783665.1 uncultured Lachnospiraceae bacterium
ACTTCGGCAAAGTCTTCAAACAGATCAAGGGCGTCTCGCCGCGGGTATTCCGGGATCAGCATCGCGCGAAAGAGGTCACTAAGTCGTGAACCGGCAACCGTTTCACTGGTTCAGGATTCTTTTCGCAGGGTAAAAGCGATAAAATCCACTGCTCCCTCTCCAGAAAAGCGAAAAAACAGCGGTCTTATCCCCTCTTCCGCAGCGAATACTGCTGTATACTTAACGGGGGCATCACTGCCGTGAACCGGTATCTTTGCACAGATATGGTCAAATTTTCGATCATCAGACACTTCAAAAAAGCCTTTGCCATCACCGCGGACTTCGATGTCGATCCGGTCTGCCTCTCCCGTCATAAAGTATTTAAACCCGGCTGCCGCGCCATCCTGCATATTGGCAATATACTGATCCGGATGATCTTCCCGGTCTTTACCGGTCTGGGTAAAGTACGGATGCGTTCTGAGCGCTCTTTTTCTGTCTCTGGCATCATAACGGGCGGTACCTTCTTTAGACCAGAGGTTGCAGGCGATCCTTGCTTCATATCTGCCGATCCCTGCAAGCGGCCCTCCGTTAAGCCCGCAGCTGGTCATCTCAGCCTGGTAAAAGCCGCCGTCGGGCCTCCTTTTTAACGGCTCCGCGCATGCCTGCCTGGCATATGAATTCCTGTTTGTCTGGCGGTGATAGAAAATATACCAAGTGTCTCCAATCTGACACATGCCGCCATGTGTGTTGCCCAGATAGTTGGCAGCATGAGCCTCATCTGTATTTCCATCAAGGAACAGATCTCCGATATCGATCAGTGTCCCGCCAAACGTAAACGGTCCCTTCGGAGAGTCCGCCATGGCATAACAGAGTTCATGATTATGCTGTGAGGAATAAACAAAACAGTATTTCCCGTCAACCTTGCGTATCGAGCTGGCCTCAAAAAATGCATGATCTTCAAATGCACCCGGTCTTCCTTTGATCGGGAAAAGAAGATCCGGCCCTGTTTTGATGGTGATCATATCCTGCTCCAGCTCAACGACAACGCCTCCGTCGTTTCGCAGATCATGCCATCTTGACGCTGGGAACGGCACCTTTGTGGCAAAGCCTGAATACAGATATACTCTTCCATCTTCATCCGTCAGAACCCCAGGGTCGAACGGAAAAGGCTCCCCGCTTTTTTTGCCCCATACATGTCCGTCAGGAAAATGGACCTTACCATAAAATGAGTACGCTCCGGCCGGCTCGTCGCAGACAGCCACCCCGATCTCACCAAGGAAGTCGAATGCGTAGTACAGGTAAAACCTGCCGTCCGGTCCCTGGGTTACATCCGGCGCATACAAAGAACGGATGCCTAAGGGATTGCCGGGATCCTGCTTCTTTTTGTATATGATGCCTTCATATCTCCAATCTGCCAGATCGCAGACCGGCGCTGACCAGCAGACATAGTCATTAACGCAGAAAATGGGAGTGCCGAATCTGTCATGCGAACCGTAAATATATACCCTGTCTCCGAAAATATGCGGCTCTGCATCCGGCACATATTCCCAGCTTGGCAGATAAGGATTATATGCCTGTTTCATACCTTCTCCTTTTCTGACATAAATGCCTGCACTTTCTTGCTGTGGTTTCTGTCATTTTATCATTCTTCTTTGCAAAGTGAAATACATCGTAATTTTCGCGTGTACTGCAAGGCGATCCCGTTATTCGATCCGACACCACACCGGATTGGCTCAATAATGAAAAAAACACTCTCCATCCGAATGAATTCATTCACACCAGAGAACATACGGTTTACGTTTCAGAACATTCTGCAGACCATACAGTTCCGTCTGTATCGCGCCTTCTTTAATTATAACAAATAATCAATTTCCTGTTGACATGCTAATATCATTAGCATATAATGATCAAAGCTAATAGTTTTAGCATCAATCATTGAAGGGAGAGGAAAAATGAAAAAACTGATTTCTGTACTGTTAGCCTCCAGTCTGACCGCCGGACTGGCAGTGCCTGCCCTGGGTGAGGGAATGACTGCAGGTACATATACCGGCACGGGTACCGGTATGGATGGGGAAGTAAAGGTGAGCGTAACCGTTGACAGCACAAGCATTACTGGTATCCAGATTGAAGAAGATAACGAGACAGCCGGTGTGGGCGACAAAGCTCTGTCTCTGATCGCGGATGAAGTGCTTAAGAATCAGTCACTTGCTGTAGATTCCGTGGCAGGCGCTACTGTTTCATCTGCCGCCATGAAGCAGGCGCTCGCCGATGCCCTGGGCCAGGCAGGAGCAGATGTATCCGAATGGAGAAGCCGTGAGGTTCCTGTGGAAACTGTGGATGAAGAATTTGAGTACGATGTCGTAGTTGCAGGAGCGGGCTATGCAGGAATTCAGACTGCCCTGAAAGCCTCCCTGGACGGTGCAAAGGTTGCTCTGGTAGAAAAACTGGGGATTGCCGGAGGCACTTCTATCTTCTCCTCAGGTGCCTTTGTCGCTGCTTTTACGGAAGAAGAACTTCCCGAGAAGATGCAGGTATGGATCGACCGCAATACGGAAACTGTCAATTCCATCGATAAGGATAAACTCACGGCGGCTATGGGAAATTCGCCGGAAATCATCTCTCTCTATACAGATATGGATATTGACGGGAAACCTTTTATGGAGACCGGCTGGGGCGTGGAGCCTTCCGAAAAAGCTCTTAAGAATGCATCTACGATCAAGCTGGCCGATGCCGAAGTACATCCGAAAGGCGGGGAATATCTCCTGTCTACGCTCATGAAGAAACTGGAAGAGAACGGTGTCGATGTCTACGTAAATACACCTGTCACAGAACTTCTCACAGAAGAAGGCCGCGTCACAGGCTGTGTATGTGACACAAAACACGGAGTCAAAACCTTCCATGCCGGTACTGTGGTTCTGGCAACCGGAACCTTCGCCAGAAATGAAGAACTGTGCAAAGAACTTGATCCGGGAGCTGAATACAATTTCACCGCTGCTTCTTCCGGTGACACAGGAGACGGCATCACTATGGCCCGGGCACTTGGCGCAGCCGTTTATCCGTATCAGCATAAAATGAGCGGCATCTTTGCACCGGACCCCTACGACATGCCTGTCGTCGGACAGCCCTGGAACAGTTACCCGTATGACTGCCTGCTGATCAACAGCAAGGCGGAGCGAAAAGTTTCTGAAACTGCAGGCACTCATTTCCAGATGGAGTACTTTATAGAAGAAGACGCACCGGATTTCGGCTGGGTGGTTATGGATCAGGAGATCGCGGACCGCTTCCTGAATCTGGACAAGTACCTGACCGCGACGGAAAACGGAAGCTCTTATCTGGAAGCCTACAAAGAGGACTCCCTGGAGGCTCTTGCCGCTGATATGAATATGGATCCTCAGGCGCTGACCGAAACCGTCAGTCACTATAATGAGCTTTGTGCAAACGGAGAGGATGTCGATTTCGGCAAGGCAGCCGAATATCTTAAGGAAATTGACGAAGGACCCTTCTATGCCGTCAAGGAGTATGATTTGACAAGAGGCGAATATGGTGGTATTGTCACAAATGATAAGGCACAGGTAATGAATGAGGAAGGAACTCCCATAAAAGGGCTGTATGCTGCAGGGCTCATCTCCTCCGGCGATCTTCTGGGTGATTTCTATCCGGGAATGGAGGCACTTGGAATCTGTTCCTACATGGGCTTTATCGCAGGCAGAGAGGCGGCTGCGGAAGCACTGGCTGAGTAAAAGCACAGTTCCCATTCTCTGAATTCGCAGTAATTGTGAACGGAGCGGCGGTCATGTATGACCGCCGCTCTTCTTTTCACCTTTATCCAGGTGTCAATTTGGAATCATCTTCTGAGAACATGCATCGCAGAAAGGGGCACGCACATGTATCATAAAGGCATAACCCGTGAGATCGTTATACAGGCTGCCGTCCGCCTTGCGGAGGAACGTGGATGGAACAGCTTTTCCATGAACCAGCTGGCCGAAAGCCTTGGTATAAAAACGGCTTCTCTTTACCGACATGTTTCGGGACTGGATGACGTCATCTCTGAGGTCGGAATGTATGCATTGTCCTCTCAAATGGAAGCACAGCTGAAAGCGGTCGAAGGCCTTCATGGTGCCGATGCAGTAAGGGCGCTGGCACATGCCTACAGGCAATATGCCCTGGAACATCCCGAGCTGTATCAGATCATTCTTTCCATGCATAGAATATCAAATAAAAAGATGGAGAGCCATTCATACATGATCCCGGAGCCTATGATGCGCGTACTTGATGATTTCGGTCTGAGCGAAACGGAGAAGCGGCACTGGCAGCGTATACTCCGCTGTTTCATGCATGGATTCATCGAACAGGAGGAGGCCGGCTATTTTGTTTATTATCCGGAAAACAGAGAGGAAACATACCGGCTGGGAATCGAATGCTTTCTGGACGGGCTTCTTCACAGGAAAAATACCGGAAACTGACTCAGAGACATGATAAGCTTTTCGTTATTAACATTTACTCTATGTTATGTACACACATATTCTGGCGTAGAAAAGGGGAGCCACATAGCTCCCCTTCAGTTTATAATCCGATGAATTGAATGAATCTCAGCCCTGAACGGTTTTCAGCCTCTCTGGGCGTCATACTCGCGATATCTGTCAACCTTCGGCTGTGAAGAACAGCCGGGAACGAACTCGCTAGTAAGGAATGCATGGATCAGTTCCTCACGAAGCTTGTTGCCTGTTGTAAATGCGCCAAGGCAGGCAATGTTCGCGTCATTGGAAAGACGTGCTCTTTCTTTCAGAGACTTATGCTCTGTTGAATTTCTCCTTCAGCTTTTTGCAGCGAGGACATTTCCAGTCATCCGGAAGGTCATCAAATA
>CACZSG010000024.1 GCA_902783665.1 uncultured Lachnospiraceae bacterium
CATATCGGGCGTCTCAGCCGCGGGGAATGCAATATGGAACAGGGAGCCGGGTTCAATGAGATCCTGAACTGTTTTGAACGGATCGCGTCTCATTGTGTTGCCATCTCTGGTATGGTAAGAAGGGCATATCAGGATCATCCGGACTATCATGTTCACTCTCTGAAGGCAAAAGAGCTGACAGAAGAGGAGTATCAGCGGATCTACAACAGTTTTCTTGAACAATATGACGTGATTAAGGATGTTGAGAGACCGATCAGTATTGAAGCAGAAGATTTTGCTTGAATATCATCTCAAAATACGCTACCCTTAATGCACGGATACCTTTTTACGGGAGTATAGGTAAAAGAAAGGAGAAATGAATATGTTAAAGAAAAGAATTGCAGCAGCTGCAGCAGCGGCAGTCCTTGCGCTTTCCGTTCTTACAGGCACCGCTTACGCAGAGGAGGGCGGCGAAATGTGCCGCAGCTACCTTACGGGAAAAATGGTTCCCACCTCCATCGGAAGAAAACGTCCGGTGGCGCTCATGATCGAAAATGACGCGGATGCGGTGAAATGGCAGAGGGGCCTTGGCTGTGCCAGCGTCATGTATGAAGCGATGGTGGAAGGCGGGATCACTCGTCTGATGGGTATTTTTGAAGATTACCAGGATTGCGAGATGATCATGCCGATCCGTTCTTCCAGACCGTACTATGTATTCTATGCCAGGGAATTCAATGCCTACTACGGGCATTTCGGCCAGGTCGTCTATGCGGTTCCGGTCCTTCAGATGAACACCACCTGTGATATCGCCGGACTGCCCTTCGGTGAAAGCGGACAGGAGTATCAGCTGCGTGACGGAAGCAGCGCCTACATCCGCGACCATGAAGGTGTGACGGGCATTTACACGAATTACGCGCTTCTTCAGCAGATGATCCAGAATACAGGATGGAATACGGACTATTCCTCCGGGTACACGGGACATTACCAGTTCGCCGAAGACGGCGAGACAGTAAACCTGGAGAACGGCCAGCCCGCGCTTGTCGTACTTCCCGGCTTCATCAACAACCATGCAAGGTTTGACTATAACGAGAGCGATCAGATGTACTATCGTTCCGAATTCGGCGCTCCGCAGGTAGACCACCTGGACGGACAGCAGCTGAAGTTCAAGAACATCATCATCCAGGAATGCTTCTCCACCATGCTCGACCAGTCCTATCTGTGGACAGATCCGGTTAACAACGGTGAAGCAGGTACCGGCTGGTACATCACGAACGGAAAAGCAGAGCGCATCACCTGGCAGAAAGAGAACTGGAGCAGTTCAGACCCGGTGGAAACGACCGTTTCAGCTCCGAACTACGCGTTTGATGTACGTGAGTGCGACTTCAACGTAACGCGCTACTACGACTCCAACGGCAACGAGATCAAACTGAACCAGGGCAAGACATTTGTTGAGATCGTCCGCAATCAGGATGTATCCAAGGTCGTTATCACAGACGACAGGAATGTGGACAGCTATATCATTGACGGAATGTGATGGGCCTTTCACAGACAGGCTGACCGCGTGGCAAAACCGCATGAATGATCAAAGTGCAGGGATCATATATTTGCACGAAAGATAAAACTGCATAAAGAAAAACAGGAACGCCAAAAGGATTATCCTTTTGGCGTTCCTGAAATAAGTCATTCGGAAAGGCGTTTTCTCATGGAATTGTAATACCGCGGCTTTTTCCAGCGGATATTGATGCCGTCATGTTTCCAGGTGTTTGCTTCCGGGTCCGCGGACCTGACCAGCAGGTACTGGTATTTATCGGCAGTCTTCAGCGCGTCGTAGATGTATTTCAGCGGGATCCGCTGACGGTTGTGTTCCGGATTTCCGGAATCCGCCAGGAAGACGGTATCATCTTCGCTGTCATACAGCCAGATGTTGACGTAGTGCCCTTCCACGTCATGCCAGTAGGTGTCGTCGTTTCCGCTGCTCACCAGCACGACGGCGGTCAGTCCGCCTGCAATGGCGTCCCGGAATTTTTCATAGGTCTTGTCCTTTTTCCGAAGGACGCTGTGAATGCCGGTCGCCTTCAGGGTCTGCATCATGTACCGCCAGTCGATGGCTCCGAACCCGCTGACCGGATGGTAGTCAGTCACTTCCTCCGCGAAGTCGAGCATGTCAAGAGGAGAGCAGTCATAGGGAGTAAGGGTGCTGTAGATATTTGCCATCACACAGAGACCACACCCGAATACGCTGAATTCCTGATCTGCGTAGACCACACTGTTCCAGGTCCCGGACCAGTCCGTCCTGGATTTCCAGGCTTTGGGGCCCTGGAGGAATGTATAAATGTCTTCCTCGGTGAGCGTGTCGTCCTTTTCGGTTTCGGATTCTGTTTCAGCCGGAGCTTCCGTTTCCGGGAGGACAGGTTCCGTCTGGATCTCGGCCATTTCGGTCTCTGTCGTTTTCCCGTAGTGTAAGTCAAACCACTCGGGTTTCTTTTTTTGTATATTGAAGAAAAGGAAAAAAAGCAGGGCTATGAATAGAAGCAGGATCAGAAAGGTCAGGGTAAAAATGACCTGGATCCGTCTCCTCTGCTTTTTCTTCCTGGATTGGCGTACAGTCATGTGCTGTATTTCCTTTCAGAGCATATTCTTAAGCATCTTAGCAGAAATGGCATGCAAAAGTCAATCATTAGTACCGGGATCAAAGGCGATGGATCGAACAAGACAGGCTGACAACAACAGAATAGAATCTTTTCAGGCGCTGCGCGGGCTGGCGTTTATGGGCATTTTTCTGTGCCATGCCGGGGCGTGTATTGAATGGTCCGCGCTAAGTGTCTCGGTGTTTTTTGTCCTTTCCGGGTTTCTCCTGACAGTCCGCCAGTGGGAAGAGGAACTGCCGGTATCTTTCAGAGAATGCTTCCGGTTTGCCCGTAAAAGGATCTCGAAGCTCTATCTGCTCCATCTTGTGACCATGGGGTCCGAACTGATTCTCCGCGGAGCGATCCTGCTTTTTGAGGGAGCGGCGCCGGCCGGGTATGCCCGCCTTGCCGGGGAGACAGTGCTGCATGTATTTCTGCTGCAGGCCTGGTTCCCGGACACTGCCGTAAACACGTCTCTGAACGGAGTCTCCTGGTACCTCTCCGCCATGGCTTTTTTCTATTTCCTTTTTCCGGCGATCTGCCGGTGGATCAGGAAGAAAGACCATCGGATCCTCATCGGGACCGCGCTGATGCTTCCGTTGCTTCAGGTGCTGCTCTGTGTCCCGTGGCTGACATCCAGCTGGGCGTACAGCAGCCGGTTTCTGTGGTTCAGCTACTTTTTCCCGGCCTTCAGGGCAGGGGATTTTCTGACCGGATGCATCCTCGGCAAGCTGATCTGCACAGACCGTAAGGCTTTCGCAGGTAAGGGCTCTGTGGTGAAGGCGACCCTTGAGGAGGCGGGGCTTACCCTGCTGACCGTGCTGATCTATCTCTGGGTCAGGCAGCCGTCCGGTCATATCCTTCTGGAAGCAGCCCAGAATCATACGACGGTCTACCTGATACTTGCTGCGGGCTGGATCCTTTTGTTTCTGAGAAAGGGCGGTGCCATTACAAAGGTATTGTGCAGGCCGCCGTTCGTCTGGCTGGGAAATCTGTCGACCGGGCTTTTCCTGATCCATTTTGTGGTGATCCGCTGGATCTCCTGCGCGGCAGCTTTTCTGCTTCCGGAGCAGAGCCCATGGCTGCATGGGTTGCTGATGACAGGCGCGTTTGCCCTTTCTGTCGCGGCGGCACTTTTGTGGAAGAGCTGTTTCCCTGTAAAAGCTGCTGATAAATAATTGAAGCGAAAAAAGATACGACAACTAAATGAAGAAACCGGTAATAATGACAACGAAATGGGTTTGACGGAAAGGAGAAGAACTCGTTGCTGCAGGCGATATTATTTGATCTGGACGGAACGCTGCTGTCCATGGATAACGACTACTTTGTAAAGGTCTATTTTGGCTGTCTGGCCAGGAAGGCCGCGGAGTGGGGATATACTGACGTGGAAAAGCTGACCGGCGCCATCTGGAAAGGGGTCGGCGCCATGGTGAAAAACGATGGCAGCAGGAAAAATGAAGAATCTTTCTGGACAAGCTTTTCGGGACAGTACGGGAAAGACACGTACGAGGATATGCCAAGGTTCAACGCCTTCTATGCGAACGAGTTTCACCAGGCCAGGGAAGTGGTCCATGTGACGGGGCTGGAGAGAAGAGCGGTGGAAGCGGCAAAAAAGAAGACGGAACATGTGATCCTTGCTACGAATCCCATTTTCCCGCCTGTTGCCGTCAGATCCCGTCTCTCCTGGATCGGCCTTGCCCCGGAAGATTTTGAATATGTGACCGATTATACCAACAGCTGCCACTGCAAGCCGAACCCGGACTATTACAGGGATATCCTGGCCCGGTTCAGCCTGGATGCGGACCGCTGCCTGATGATCGGCAACGATGCCGAGGAGGATATGGCTGCTGCCGGGGAAGCGGGCATTTCAAGCTTTCTGGTGACAGACTTCATGCTCAACAGGAAGAACCTGGAGATCACATGCCCGCATGGCACCTATGCAGAG
Source organism: uncultured Lachnospiraceae bacterium (assembly GCA_902783665.1). Classification (GTDB taxonomy): domain Bacteria; phylum Bacillota; class Clostridia; order Lachnospirales; family Lachnospiraceae; genus Choladousia. The sequence goes on from CACZSG010000024.1 coordinate 4,552, forward strand.
ATGGTGCAGTTTATCGAAAACCTCGGTTCGTGACAGGCTGTTTCACCAGAACCACCGGTCAGATTCGATGGTTCACCGGTAACCTTCTGCCGGAACAGGGCGGTTCTGCCGCAGGCTTTCGTGCATGTCAAGAATGCGCTGGTTCCGGCTTCCCCGGAACTGCAGGGTAATATCTTTTTCTTCCTCGATAAAGGGTCCGTCTACCAGAATATCAATGCAGGAA
>CACZSG010000025.1 GCA_902783665.1 uncultured Lachnospiraceae bacterium
CTCATTTTTTGAACACGAACAGCTTGCTCAGCACATAGTTCGCGATCACGATCAGTACCTGGGCCAGGATCTTGGCCACCCGGTCATTCATGTGCAGCACGGTCACGGTGAGGAACATGAACACCATCTCCATGACCAGCGTTCCGACACGGGCGGCAAAGAAGGAAACGATCTCCGTCCGGACCGGATTGCTGCTGTGAAATACGTATTTCCGGTTTGTCACATAGGCAAAAGTTACGGCAGCGATCCAGGAAAGAATGGTCGCCGCCTGCAGCTGTACTGCGTTGTCCGGGTTCAGAACGGTGAAGGTGAGTCCGTAATACACGACAAGGGAGACCACCGTTGTCAGTCCGCCAACGATCAGGTAATTGATCACTTCGGCGTACTTCCGGTATAGCGCAAGGATTTTTTTCATAAGTAAGAAAGCACCTCTTTCATCCGGCTGATCTTCTCTACAGGCTCATCCCCGGGATCTCCGCTAAGGAATGTTCCGCCTGGAGGGTCAAACCAGAGCGCCTTCATGCCGGCGTTCAGAGCCCCGTGGTAGTCCCTGGCCAGGCTGTCCCCGATAAACAGGCACTCCGACGGTTCGCAGCCGGCCTTCGCGGCACACAGTTCAAACAGTTCCCGGTGTGGTTTTTCAACGCCTGCTTCTTCACTGGAGACAAGAAAATCAACATAAGTAAGCAGTCCGAGAGTCTCCAGTTTTCTGAGCTGGATCCAGGTGGTCATGTCCGTGCCGATCCCGATCTGAAGCCCTCTTTCCTTCAGCTCTTTCATGGTCTCCGCGGCACCAGGCGATATCACTGCCGTTTTCAGCACGGTATCCCAGTACAGCCCGTACATGGCCAGCGCGTGAGGATACAGGGGCAGCCCCGCCTCCTCAAGCATGTTCTGGAAACGGATGACCCTGTTATGATAGGCGCTCACGTCCCCCATCTTCTCATGCATCTTCCGCATCATGTCACGGTTTCTTTCGATGAAGGAGGCTTTCTCCCACCCGAAGTGTTCCTGCGCGTAATCTCCCAGCGCATCAAGCGCGTTCAGATTGGCGTGGTCAAAATCATAGAGTGTATTGTCAATATCAAAGATTACTGTTTTTATCATTCAGATTCCTTTACTGCTGTTCCATATATTTCATGTAGCTGACAACCATCATGGCGATCTTGAAGGTCAGCGCGTCGTCAAACGCCCGGATATCCAGGCCCGTGCTCTTTTCAAGCTTTTCAAGTCGGTATACCAGTGTATTTCTGTGGATATACAGCTGCCTGGCCGTTTCGGAAACGTTCAGGTTGTTCTCGAAGAATTTGTTAATGGTGGTCAGAGTCTCCTCGTCAAACGCGTCCGGGAGCCGGTCCGCGAACACCTCGCGCATGAACATCTGGCAGAGCGGAATGGGAAGCTGATAGATCAGCCTGCCGATACCCAGCGTGTTGTAGGCGCTGATGGTCTTTTCCGCATAGAAGATCTTGCCTACGTCCAGGGCCATCTTCGCCTCTTTGTAGGAGCGGGAGACCTGGCGGATCTCATTGACGATGGTGCCGTAGGCGATGTGTACCTTCAACATGGCTTCGGCGTTCAGCATGTCCCGCAGCGTCTGCGCGGTATGCTCCACATAGTCGTAGTCTTCATCCTCTTTCAGTTCCTGTACAAGGATGATGTTCTTTTCATCCACTTCGGTAATGAAGTCCTTCTGCCTGCTGCCGTAAAGTCCTTTCACGATCTCGATGGCCGTGCGGTCCTTCTCTTCCGCTGTCTCGATCAGATAGACGATCCTGCGCACTTCCGTCTCGATGTGCAGCTTCTTGGCCCGGCTGTACACATCCACCAGGAGCAGGTTGTCCAGGATGAGGTTCTGGATGAAATTGTTGCGGTCGTAGCGCTCCTTGTACGCCAGGATCAGATTCTGGATCTGGCTGACGGCGATGCGTCCGATGGTGTAGGCATCTTCGCCCGGGCCCTCGCAGATCAGGATGTACTCCAGCTCTTTTTCATCGTAGATCTTGAAGTAATGACTTCCTGAAACGACCTGGCTGTCCGCCGGGGATGCCACGAACTGGATCACGGCGATCAGGGTGGGCTCCGGTGCCCCTTCTGTCTTGACGATCTTGTTGCCGTCCAGATCAGAAATGACAAAGTGAAGCCTTGTGATCTGATGGAGCTCATCGATGGTGGTCTGTAATACCTGGCTTGAAATCATATGGTTTCCTTTCCTGATTAAAAATCATAAATGCCATGACACGGACGCCCGGCGCCGGTCATGGCACATGGATCCGGCTGACCGTTTTGTCAGAACTTGAATACCGCTACTCCGTATGCGGGAAGGTCATAGGCGAAGGAATACGGACGTCCGTCGCATTCGCTGGCCTCGGCCTTGTACAGCACCGGCTGTTCCTTTCCGCTTCCACCGTACTCTGCCGCGTCACTGTTCAGCACCAGACGGTACTGCTTCTTTGCCGGAACCCCTACGCGGTAGTCCTCTCTGGCCACCGGCGTAAAGTTGATGACAAACAGCAGATTGCTCTTTCCGTCCAGGGAATGACGCACGAAGCTGAAGATGCTGCGGGTGTTGTCGTCGGCGTTGATCCATTCAAAGCCTCTGGGATCGCAGTCCGCGTCGTAAAGAGCCGGTGTCTTCGCGTACAGATGGAACAGGGCTGCCACATAGTTCTGCAGCTCCTGATGCTTTTCTTCCGCCAGCAGATACCAGTCGAGTTCTCTTGCCTCGCTCCACTCCTGCAGCTGGCCGAAATCCTGGCCCATGAACAGGAGCTTGCGGCCCGGATGGCCGATCATGAAGGAATATCCTGCCTTCAGGTTCGCGAACTTGTCCACAAAGTAGCCGGGCATCTTGTTCAGCATGGAACATTTCAGGTGCACAACTTCATCATGGGAGAGCACCAGGATGTATTTCTCGGAATAGGCGTAGGTCATCGCGAAGGTCATCTTGTTGTGATTGTCCTTGCGGAAATAGGGATCCAGCTTCATGTAGTCCAGGAAGTCGTGCATCCAGCCCATGTTCCACTTCTGGGTGAAGCCAAGGCCATCGTCCTCCGGACGGCCCGTCACCTTCGGCCAGGCCGTGGATTCCTCCGCGATCATCATAAGGCCGGGATATCTTCCCACCAGAACACTGTTCAGATGTTTGAAGAATTCGATGGCTTCCAGGTTCTTGTTGCCGCCGTACTTGTTCGGGATCCACTGTCCTGCCTGGCGGCCGTAGTCCAGATACAGAATGGAGGCTACGGCGTCCACGCGCAGTCCGTCCACATGGAACTGCTCGATCCAGTAGATGGCGTTTGCGATCAGGAAATTCTTTACTTCGCTCTTCTCGAAGTTGAAGACTTTGGTGCCCCAGTCCGGATGCTCGCCCTTTCTGGGATCCGGATACTCATAGAGCGGTGAGCCGTCAAAATCGGCCAGGCCGTGGGCATCCTTCGGGAAGTGGGCGGGTACCCAGTCCAGGATGACACCGATGTTGTGCCTGTGCAGATAGTTGACCAGATAGGCGAAATCCTGCGGAGAACCGTGTCTGGAAGTAGGTGCATAGTAGCCGGTCACCTGGTAGCCCCAGGAACCGTCAAAGGGATGCTCCGCGATGCCCATCAGTTCCACATGGGTATAACCCATCTTCTTCACATATTCGGTCAGACGCTCCGCGAACTCACGGTAGTTGTAGTATCCGTCCTCCTCGGCTCCGTGCGGATGTTTCATCCAGCTGCCCGGATGTACCTCATAGATGGCCACGGGACTGCGGTTCTGGTCGAACAGCGCTCTCTTCTCCATCCATTTTTGGTCGGACCAGCGGATACCGGTAAGGTCCGCGGTCCTGGAAGCTGTTCCGGGACGTTTTTCGGCCCAGTTCGCGAAGGGGTCAGCCTTGTACAGCTTTCTTCCGTCCGGGGTGAAGATGAGGAATTTGTAAAGGACGCCGGCGCCCATGCCGGGAATGAACAGCTCCCAGATGCCCAGGGGCTCCAGGCGTTCCATGACATAGCTGTCCTCGTTCCAGTTGTTGAATTCGCTGATCACATGCACGGCCTGGGCGTTCGGGGCCCATACCGCAAAGTGCATGCCCTTTCTTCCGTCCACAGTCGCGGGATGCGCTCCCAGCTTTCTGAAAATATCGTAATGCGTTCCCTGGCCGAACAGATACTGGTCCAGGTCCCCGATAAAGACCGAGTTTTCCGCGGGCGCCGCAGGTTCAGCGCTCTGTGCCGGAGCCGCTTTAACTGGTTTCACTGCAGCGGCTTTTGCCGTTTTCACTGCAGCGGCCGTTTTCGCGGTCTTCCTTGCTGTTTTCGGTTTTGCGGTCTTTTCTGCCGCCGGTTTTGCAGACTTTGTCTGTTTTTCACGTTTTACAGCCATACTGTTTCCCGTACCCTTTCCGGTTTATACCCATTAATGATTAAATCAAACGCCGTAGCGATGAATTCTGTTTTCAGTTGTGCAGCCAGATCAGCCTGCTGCCGCCGGGTGCCGTAAGAAGGGAAAGTCTTCCGTTCTCCTGCGGCACTTTTTCTCCGGTCTCCAGGTCCGTCATTTCGGATGCGCCCATAGGAAGCGGCACCTGGATCCATGCTTCGTTTTCGTCGTTGTTCACGGCGATGATGACTGCCTCCCCGTCCCAAAGCCTTGCAAAGGCGTACTGCCGGGTGGTCAGGGACAGCTCCCGGTATCTTCCTTCTGCCAGCACCGGGTGCTCCCTGCGGCACCTGGCGAGGAATGCCAGATACTCCGGCAGCCAGGGGACCGGCGGATTTTCTTCCATCTGTTTCAGATCCAGCGCTGGTCTGAGTGCCGGGTCTCCGCCCATGTCCTTCCGGCCTTCAATTCCCCATTCCGATCCGTAATAGATGGACGGAAGGCCCGGAAGCGTGTAGAGAAGCGTCCAGACAGAACGCAGATGGCGCTTATCGTTCAGCTTGGAAAAGATCCGGTCCACATCATGATTATCCACGAAGGAATAGAGGATCCGTCCTTTGTAGATGCCCCCGTTCTCATCGAACTGACGGCGGATGGTATGCGCGATCTCAAAGTAATTGTGGTCGTTGTGTCCGGAATAAAGTCCCTTATGAAGCTCGTAGTTGGTAACGGAATGCAGGACGTCCTGGTTGGCCCACCGGGCATAGTCGCCGTGGATCACTTCTCCCATTAGCCAGAAATCCGGCTTGATCTGCGTGGTGATCCACCGCATCTCCTTCATGAAATCAAAATCCAGGCAGTCCGCACAGTCCAGGCGGATCCCGTCTATGTCAAATTCCGAGATCCAGAACCGGATCACGTCGAAAAGATAGTCCTTAACCTCTCTGTTCCAGAGATTCAGGTTCACCAGCTCGAAGCAGTTGCGCCAGGCCTCGTAGCCGAAACCGTCGTTGTACGGGCTGTTCCAGCCGAAATTCACGCCCTTGTACCAGTCGCGGTAACGGGAATTTTCCCGGTTCTGCTGCAGGTCGCGGAATGCAAAAAACTCTCTTCCGGTATGGTTGAAAACGCCGTCGACGACTATTTTCATTCCCATTTCATGGGCTTTCTCCACAAAAACCCTGAAATCCGCATTGTCTCCCAGCCGGCGGTCCACCATCCGGTAGTCCCGGGTATCGTACCCGTGGGTGGAGGACTCGAAAAGCGGCCCTATATAGATGGCATCGCACCCAAGGTCCCTGATGTGAGGAAGCCAGTCCTCAAGGGCCCGGAACCGGTGCACGACGGTCTCCTCACGGTTCTCAAAAGGTGCCCCGCTCATGCCGAGCGGATACATATGATAAAAAACGGCATTTTCATACCAGAAATTCAAGATTTTGTTCCTCCGGTTTCATTTGTTTCTTCTTCGGAAGGCTCCTCCTTCGGGGGGAGAAACAGTCTGACCTCCTCAATACGGTTATGGTCCACCTTCTCAGCCACCAGACGGTAACCCTCTTCATTGGTGCAGGATTCCCCCTGTTCCGGGAAATGGTCCAGGAGCCCCACCAGATAGCCGCCGATGGAATCGTAGTCCTCGGATTCAAGGCTGGTCTGCAGGGCGTCGTTGATGTCGTCCAGCTTGTAGGTGCCTTCCACGAGGAATTCCCCTTCGCCGACCTTTCTCAGCTCTTCCAGTTCCTGTTCGTCATATTCGTCCCGGATCTCTCCGACGATCTCTTCCACGATGTCTTCCATGGTGATGATGCCCACGGTCGTGCCGTACTCATCCAGTACCACGGACATGGTCACCCGCGCTTTGCGCATCTCGTGGAACAGCTCTGTGGTATTTTTGAACTCATGCACGAAAAAAGCTTCCCGCAGGAAATTCCGGATAGCAAAGGCATCGTCGGGCTGATACAGCACCAGGTCCTTCATGTTCAGGATTCCGATGACATTGTCCGGGCTTTCTTCAAATACCGGGATCCTTGTAAAGTGATGTTCGCGGAAGATCTCCATCAGTTCCTGGTAGGTGGATTCCACATCAGCGAACACGACATCCACCCGCGGGACCATGACGTCCCTGGCCTGGGAGTCTCCCAGATCCACCACGTTGTTGATCATTTTTTTCTCGTCCGATTCGATGACGCCCTCTTCGTGGCTGACTTCCACGATCGTTCTGAGTTCATCCTCCGTCATCCCTTCTTCTCTGTCATCCGGGTCGATACGGCGAAGGAGCAGCAGAAGGCGGGAAAGATAGTTTACAAGAAAAATGACCGGTGTCAGTGCGACCATGCAGAAATGCACGGCAGGCGCATAGCGCAGCGCCAGCTTTTCGGCGCGGATGCTGGCGAGCGTTTTCGGGGTGATCTCCCCAAAAAGCAGCACAGCGAACGTAAGGAGGCCGGTAGCCACGGCAACCGTCCATCGTCCGCCCATGCGTGAGGCCAGAATAGTCGTCAGCGCGGAGGCCGACAGATTTACGATGTTGTTTCCGATCAGAATGGCAGTGAGCATCTTCGGCTGGTCTTCGAGAATGGCAAGAACCTGACCGGCCCGTACATTGCCTCCCTCCGCGGCGGCACGAAGCCTGTGGCGGTTCACCGCAGTGAGCGCGGTCTCTGCGGAAGAGAAAAAGGAAGACAGATAAAGCAGCACAAAAAGTATGATCAGATGTATACTGTCACTTGAGTCCAAAGTAAAAATCACCTCTGAAAAAATAGATGGCCGGGCAGTCAGATAGCAATACTGCCGGCAGTTTACACATATTACTTCATTTCAGTATAATTCACCTTAAGATTGAAAGTCAATCTTTTTCAGAAACTGCAGTCCGCTGTCATCCGTCCGCGTCATGGCAGCGTTGAATTCCAGGATAAGATCCCCGATCCTGTCAGCCGCCTGGTACAGATACTGGTCCGTGCACCATACGTTTCCCTCTTTCACAGCCTTAAAGTCCGCGAAAAGCGGATTTTTTGCGGTCAGATCCCCGATATTGTCCAGCGGGGCGTCGATCGACGCGTTGTAGATGAGGCAGTCCGCATCCTTTGCCCCGGCATAGAAATCCTCCATGGTCATATTGATGGTGGAAGTATGGGAATCCTGCGGTCCTGCGGCGTTTTCCGGCACATAAGTCCCGCCTGCCATCCGGATCATTTCGGGAACGTAGTCATCCGTTCTGCGGACCACTGCGATCCCTGCCGGGTTTATATAGAAGAAAGCGATTTTCTTTCCCGACATTTCCGGCTGTCCCAGGGACTCCACCTTTTCCGCCTGGCTTCGGAAAAACTGCTCCGCCTCCTCCTCACAGCCAAATAACGCTCCGTAGACTTTCACCCATTCCGTACGGCCCAGCGGATGGTTTTCATAGCTGGACCGGTCCACAAAGACAGGGATGCCCAGGGATTCCAGCTTTTCCTTTACCTTCGGCGTGTGCAGGATCATGGTCGATTCCACGGCCAGATCACAGTCCTGGCCAAGAAGCAGCTCGTAGTCCGGTTCGCTGTACTTTCCGGCAAACACCAGGGATCCTTCCTGCATGGCCGCGGCAGCCTCGGGCACATACCAGTTCTCCGCCGTCTGTGAGGAGAACCGGATCCGGTCCAGGGCCCCTGCCGCATTGACCAGAGACATGGCAGCCGTAGCGGCCAGATAAGTGTTCTCCGGTTCTTCCAGAAGCAGGATCAGATCCTCCGGCAGGTCCTCAGGCACCGCCTCTTCGGCAGGAGCCTGCAGATAACAGGCGCTTTCCCGGACTTCGTACAGTTTCCATCCGCCTTCATAATATCCGATGGCAATTTCCTGTGCGTAGTCAAACTGCGTCTCCTCCAGGAGGACATGTCCTGCCACGTCCCCCGGCAGACCGAAGTTTTCTGCCGCCCGGGTCTCCCGCGGACCAGCAGACAGGATAAAAAAAGAGGCTGTTAAAAAAGCAGCCAGGCAACCCATACGCATCGCGATCCTATGAACCCCTGTTTTCAATGTTGTTCCTCCTTCAAGCCGCAGGCCCTTTTACACCTGTGTTCTGTCACAAAAATCTTACCCACTCTGCCGCAAAAAAACAACCCTTTTGTTTCCTGTACAAAAAATGCCGTCTGGTAATGATTTTTTACGCCGTCAGGGAGAACACATCCCAATCTCCCGCAAAACAGGAGTATAATAGGTTATGGAGGCCGGAAAGACCTCCGGAAAGGAGCAGATATGAAAAAACTGATAACAGCTGTTGCAGCCTCCGCGGCCCTGCTTTTTCCGCTGACGGCAGCCTGCGAAGAGCAAACTGTACTCCCCTCGCCGGGCGACATCATCAGCGGCTTTGAGGTGGAGGATATCCGTCCGTACGAAGCGGTAGATGCCGAGGTCGTCCTTTTCAGGCACCAAAAGACCGGTGCTCAGGTCATGTACATTGCGAATGATGACACCAACCGGGCTTTTGACCTGACATTCTGGACCCACGCCACCGACGACACCGGGCTTCCCCATGTCTTCGAGCACGCCACGCTGGACGGATCCGAAAAGTATCCCTCAAAAAGTCTTTTCTTCAACCTGATCTACCAGACATACAATACATACATGAACGCGATGACCTTTGACCGGATGACCACCTACCCTGTCGCCAGCCTTTCGGAAGACCAGCTTCTGAAGTATGCGGACTATTACACCGATTCCTGTCTGCATCCCATGATCCTGCAGGACGAGAGTATCTTCCGCGAAGAAGCCTGGCGGTACCGGATGGCGGATGAGGACGCGCCGCTGACCATCGAAGGAACCGTATATTCAGAAATGCTCGGCGCCGAGACTCTGGAATCAAGAGCCAATCAGAATTTCCTCTCTGACGCATTTCCCGGATCCTGGATCCGTTATCAGCAGGGCGGAAACCCGGATGTGATTCCGGAAATGACCTATGAGTCACTCAGGGACTATCACGACCTGTTTTACCATCCGTCAAACTGTCTGGCGTTTCTTTACGGAGACATTCAGAACTATGAAGCCTTCCTGGCACAGCTGGATGAAGCGTTTTCTTCCTATGAAAGCAAGGAATTTGAAATAACGGATGAGGCGTACCAGCCGCTGGAGGCTTCCGTGGAAAACACCTGGTTCTATCCTGTAGAGGCATCCTCCGACCCGTCCTACGCATCCACTGCCTATTACGGGATCATCATGCCGGGCCTGGAAGACGAACAGGAACTGATGCAGCTGGATCTGCTGTCCAGCATTCTGGCCGATGATTCCTCCGGACTTTCCCAGAGCCTTCAGTCGGTTCTTCCTTATGCTGATTTCAGCTGCTATCTTGAGATGGCCGGCCCTGATCCCGTCATGGTCTTTATTGCCAACTATATCAATGAAGGAGATGAAGTCCTCTTCCGCCAGACCATCGATGAGGCGCTTTCTGAGCTTGCTTCTTCCGGGATTTCAGAAGAGCTGGCCGAGGCCGTCCAGAGCAGCCGGGTCCTTACTTCCAGGCTCAGGCGGGAAGGCACGGAGGCAAATATCAACCTGATCTCCTATCTGGCGTACAATGCGGCTCTCTATGAAAATGTCTGGAGCGGCATGATGCTGGAAGACTGTGAGGAATCCATCGAAGAATGGAGCAAAGACGGCACTTTTGCAAGCCTTGCCGGCAAGTGGCTGACCGGCGATGCAATCCGGGTCCTCTCCGCGACCAACCCGGATCCGGGCGCGAAGGAAGCACACGATGCTGTGCTGGCCGACGCGCTGCAGGAGATCAAAGATAAAATGACTGAGGAGGAAAAAGCAGCGATCATTGAAGCCTCCAACGCGCAGGGCGAGGCCGATGACGCTTCTTCCTATGTCCGGTCCCTGCAGGCAGTTACCGTTGACACGCTGCCGGAGGAACTTCCCTCCTATGAGATACAGGACGAGACAGATGACAGCGGCATTCGTCATGTCGAAGCCTCTGCCGCCGTGGAAGGAGTCGGTACGGCCGAACTGCTTCTGGATGCAGGCAGTCTTTCCCTGGAAGACCTGAAGTGGATGCGGCTTCTAGCCGAACTGCAGGGTTACATCGATTCTTCCTCCCATACCAGGCAGGAACTTGCCGTCCTGATGCAGCATTATTTCTATAACGGTGCTGTTTCCTTCAGCATTCTGACAGACGAAAATAAAAATCCTCATCCCTACTACGCCATCTCCTGGAGTTCTCTGACAGAAGAGCTTGAAGAAGGATATGACCTGGCCTTTGAACTTGCCTTTGAGCAGGCTCTGGATGAGGAACATGCCGGGCAGATCCGTGACGCGCTGCAGGGTCTTCTTGCGGACAAAAAAAGCGCCATCACACAGAGTCCTTACTCCACTCTCATCTATAAGGCACTGGGGCGTGGTGACTCGGTGATGGCGATGAGCGATTCCATAGGAAACGTCAACTACTACAGATTCCTGGAGGAGGCAGAAGTCCTTCTGGAAGAACATCCCGAAGAAGTCCTGGAAAACCTGATCCGTGTCAGAGAGCAGCTGTGCAGCAGAAAAGGCATGATCGCAGCCTATGCGGGAGACGCGGAAAGCTTCGGGAAAAACCGGGAATGTGCAGACCGTTTCAGCGCCAGACTTTCCGATACCGAAGCCGATACCCGGGAATATGAGAATAACGCAGACCTGGATTCCTACGCCCTGATCGTCGACAGTCCTGTCTGCTACAACGGATATGCCGCAGATTACGACACCCTCGGGCTTGGAGAGTTCGATGCCGGTATCGATGTTGTAACGTCGGTGATCACAGACCAGTTCCTGTATCCGCTGCTTCGCGATCAATACGGGGCCTACGGCGTATTCAACGCTGCCATGGAGGACTCCGGCATCTATATGGTATCCTACCGCGATCCGAACCTGGCAGAGACTTTCTCGGTTTATGAACAGCTTCCGGACCTGCTGAGACAATATCAGATGGACCAGGAGACGGTAGATGGCTACATCCTTTCCGCCTATTCCGGTGTGGCGCTTCCCTCCGGAGAACTTTCCGGCGCGCTGGAGGCTGTGATGGATCACCTTGACGGCAAAGACCCCGCCAGAAAAATGAAATGGCTGGAGCAGATCAAGGCAGTCACTCCGGAGACCGTCTCCTCCTTCGCCGATGTCTACGCCGCACTTGCTGAAAAAGGCGTGCGCATCTCGGCCGGCGGCGCCGGAATGATCCGGGAACATGCGGATCTGTTTGAAGAGATCGAAGCACCTTTTGAGCAGGCCGGAGAGACGGCTGATGAGACAGAAACGGAATTCTGATATTCAGGAAGAAAAAGTTGCAGACGGACTGTACTTATTTCTGTTTTGCGGAAAGAAAAAAATTCCAAACGGGCTGTACATATTTCAAAACAGACAGGGGCTGATGCAAAAGCATCAACCCTTTCTGTTTGCGCAGACAAAATGACGCCATGATTATTCTTCTTTCGGTGCGTACACAAATGGCATCATGGCTATCCTTTTCTGCGGACTTCAATCTGTTTCGGAAATAAAAAAAGCACCACATTCCTGCGGTGCTCATGAGACATCGGGGATTCGAACCCCGGACAACTTGATTAAAAGTCAAGTGCTCTACCAACTGAGCTAATATCCCATTTGCCTATCTGTGGTTGACAGATAAACAATATGCCCAGAACCGGAATCGAACCAGTGACACGAGGATTTTCAGTCCTCTGCTCTACCAACTGAGCTATCTGGGCATGTAGATCTGTATTTCTACAGAAGTTGCGGGAGAAGGATTTGAACCTTCGACCTTCGGGTTATGAGCCCGACGAGCTTCCAGACTGCTCCACCCCGCGA
>CACZSG010000026.1 GCA_902783665.1 uncultured Lachnospiraceae bacterium
CGCATCAGAGATCATAACCGGAGACATGCCGACTCCTGTCAAGTATTACAGCAGACAGATCCGCGATGCTTACAAGAACGTTGAACATGTGGCCGAAGAGAAACTGCTGGACAGACTCCCGGAAGATCTTCAGCCTTCCTACCGCCGTATCTTTTTCGGTCCCGCCCAGGACGCGCCTGAACAGGAGAGAGAAGAGTACAGCTACCTTAAAGCCATGGTCAAAGCAGCAGACAAGCTTTCCGCCCTGATCAAATGTATGGAAGAGGAAAGTGCGGGCAATACAGAGTTCGCGGATGCAAAGAAAGGAACACTTAAGTCGCTGCAGTCATACAAAGACCAGTACCCCGAAGTAAAAGACTACATGGAGGACTTTCTGCCTTCCTACGGAATGACTCTGGATCAGCTTTTGAAATGAATCCTGATATATAGTGACCGAAAGCATACCCCCCCTTTGAAGTCAGGCGGCAGGGTCTGCCGCCGTCTGCTCAAAAATGCAGTTTATCGATTATTAATCTTAGACGAAAAATATCTGTATAGCTTTTTTATCGCAAATGTGTTATAGTGAATATGTATCACTATGTATTGTGAGGAATCTTCACAATCATCCGTTTCATGTACTTCAAGGGGGAAAATATGAAGAACCTGAAAGTAACAGGACTGACCTGCGGCGCTATCCTTTTCCTGTCTGCCGCCGTTTCCGCGACTGAAGTTCCGCAGCCGCAGAATGAGAACGGTATCATTACGGCGGAAGAGTGGTCCGCGATATATCCTGAGATCTATGAATCGCTGCGGATGAACGCAGACAACAATTACCGCGTGGATTATCTGAAACAGGACAGCTATCTGTCCAATGTCTACGAAGGCTACGGCTTTGCGAAAGACTATACCAGCGCGGTGGGACATGACTACTGTCTGGATGACGTAAAGAATACGGAACGCCCGCATCCGACAGCCAACTGCCTTACCTGTAAGACACCGGACTTCACGAAACTTGTCAATGACATGGGCGTGGAAGCTTATCTCTACGATTTTGATGAGACCTGGGCCCAGATGAACGAAAACGTCAGCTGCTATAACTGCCATGAGAATCAGGAGGCAAACGAAGACGGAAATCTGGTCGTCACCCATTCCTATGTTACCAAGGCACTTGGAGATGAAATGGCACAGATGGATCCTGCGACGCTTGCCTGCGGACAGTGCCATATCGAGTACTATTTCCAGCCGGATACCAAAGAAACTTCCATGCCGTATAACAGTGTAGCTGCAATGGCACCTGAAGCGATCCTTGCCTACTATGATGAGATTGGCTTCTCAGACTGGACTCAGGAAAGCACCGGAACCTCCATGCTGAAAGCACAGCATCCGGAGATGGAGACTTTCCTTGGCGAAGGAAGCATCCATGCAAAGATGGGTCTGAACTGCGCCTCCTGCCACATGGGCACGGCTGTCAGTGAAGAAGGGAATACTTATGTCAGCCACAGATTCCAGAGCCCGCTCGATTCTCCGGAACTTCTGGAAACCTGCGCGGTATGCCATAAGGATACCGACATGACAAAGAAGGTCCATGATCTTCAGGATGAGATCACCGGCAGAGAGACGGAAGTCGGCGAAAAGCTTTCGGCACTGAAGGATGCACTGGCCGGAGCAGTCGCGGACGGCAGCCGCTCCGAAGAAGAGCTGAATGAACTCCGCTCGCTTTACAGAAGTGCTCAGTGGTACTGGGATTTCTGTTATGTTGAGAACAGTGAGGGAGCACATAACTCTGCACTGGCCCGTAAATGTCTGGACACTTCTGAGTCGCTGATCGATGATGCAATGGGAAAGCTGGGCGCATAACCAGCATGAGAGGATTCCGGGTATCTTCCCCGATCTCTTTCCGGACGTTGATTTTGAACGGTCCTGCAAATTGATGACAGGCTGTCTGACTGCCGACGACCGGCAGAAGGACAGCCTGTTTTTTTGAAAGGAACATGTATTGAAACAGAAATTGAAATTCTTTATCTCCATGCGGTTTGCCCTTATCCTGCTTCTGATCCTGGTCGCCGCCTGTATCGCCGGCAGCGTCATCCCTCAGAAACAGGAAATGATGTGGTATACGGCCGCCTATCCCGAAGCTGTCGCCGGGGCTATCATGCTGTTCGGACTTGACGATGTTTTTCATGCCGGATGGTTTGTGGCGCTGGCGGCAATCCTCTGCATCAATCTTCTTGGCTGTAATCTGATCCGTTTTCCATCCCTGATAAAAAGAACATCAGAAGGCTGCCGTGCAGAGAAACTTCAGAAAGCACTTCCTGCCTGGATGTCGCAGCGCGTGGCTGAAACTACAGAGGCCGACAGCCTTTTCGGTACCCTCGGATTTCGGAAAATACAGGAAACCACATTGCAGGACGGGAGACTCTGCAGATATTCCGTAAAGAATAGATGCGGCATATGGGGTGCATGGATCTGCCATCTGGGCATGCTGGTGGTCATCCTGGGGTTCGGCCTTGGCCAGGCATATAAGAGCGAATACACGGTATATGGTGTACCCGGGCAGACGAAACCCGTGGGGGATACGTCCTATACCCTGACCATCGATTCCTTTGAGACATTGCTGCGGCAGGATGATACGGTCGAACAGTACACATCCTCGCTTACAATGACCGATACAGCCACCGGTGAAACTGCCGGCGGAAGCGTGAAGGTAAACGCGCCGCTATCCCTGTTCGGAATGCGCCTTTATCAGAACGCCACGGGCTGGGCGGCGGATATGGAAGTAAAGAAGGATGGAGAAGTGATCCAGAACACCACCTTGTGTACCGGGGAGTATGCGGCGGTGGAGGACATGCCTGAACTGGTACTGACGCTGGCGGCTTTCTATCCTGATTATGCGGCAGCAGAGGATGGCACTCCCATGTCGCTTTCCGGGGCGCTGAATAATCCCGCTTATCTGTACAGACTGTACTATGAGGATCAGGTCCTTGGAATGCGTGTCCTGCAGGAGGAAGAGGTCATCACCGTCGATGCCTACGAGATTCGTTTCAAGGATCCTCAGATGTATACGCTGATCCAGATCAAAAGAGATCCCTTTACGCCGGTGGCGGCGGTTGGAGGAGTCCTGGTGATTGCCGGACTTCTTCTGGCGTTTTATTTGAGAACGGCAGAGATGACTGCAGTCAGGAACCCGGACGGGAGATGGGATATCTACGGCCACAGCAGAAAAGGCGGAGAAGAGTTCCTGGAGACGATCCGCGGAGCAGTTTCGGAGATCAGTTCACATGAAGGCGGAAAGGAGCAGAGAACATGAGCAGTGAACAGTTTTTGAATATAGAGAATATTCTGTTTACCATCGCGATGGTGCTTTATCTTGTGTCAATGGTTTTATACATCCTGTTTTTTGCGCTGAGAAAGGAAAAACCCGGCAGAGGCGCAGGATACCTTACGGCTGCAGGGTTTGTGGTGCATACAGCGGCTCTGATCGTGCGTGGAATCGGCGCCGGGCGGCTGCCGCTTACCAACCAGTATGAATTCGCGACCAGTTTCGCCTGGGGAATCTGTCTTTGCTTCCTGATCTTCCTTTGGAAATATCGTTTTCGTGCGCTTGGCACCTTCGTTCTTCCTGTCATCTTTTTCATCATCGGTTATGCTGCCATGCAGAGCAGGGAAGTGCGTGAACTGATGCCGGCTCTTCGAAGCAACTGGCTTGCGATCCATGTGTCATCGGCCATCATTTCCTATGGTGCATTCGGTGTATCCTTTGCCGTATCGTTTATCTACCTGCTCAGAAGCCGGATGGAAAACCACGAATTCTGGAATCAGCACGTACCCGGACAGGAAAAACTGGATCTGATCAGCTACAGAGCTGTTTCGCTGGGCTTCCTATTCCTTACGCTTGTCATCGTGACCGGAGCCATCTGGGCAGAGCGTGCATGGGGCAGCTACTGGTCCTGGGACCCGAAAGAGACCTGGTCTCTGGTTACCTGGATCATCTATGCCATTTATCTGCATCTGAGGATATCAAGAAGCTGGAAGGGGAAGAGCGCGGCTCTTTTCGCCGTGATCGGATTCATCTGTGTCATTTTTACCTATATTGGAGTGAATACGTTTATTCCGGGAATACACAGCTATGCCTGAATCAGAAAGCAGGGCGGGTGTTTCGCATGATTGCGGAGCCCCCGCTTTTTTTGTAGAAAACGCATACAGAATTTGTGCTGACCGTCCGGAAAGGATCTGTTCTTAACCACGCGAAAGATAAATATGTTAACCGTCCTGAAATGATCTGCGCTTAACCGTTCAGAAGTGTCATGATTGCGAATTGTCAGAATATGTGCTATAATATGTATCATTTGTTTTTGGGATTAAATAGAATCCTTTGAAAGGAGGCCGGACCTGATGAAACCTAATCAGACATTAAAAAGAATGAAAAGATCCTTTCTGCTGCTGTTTATTTTTCTGCTTTTGCAGATAATTCCCGCCCAGGCAGCTGTAACTGTAGTCAAAACGGATGTCAGTTCAGCCTCGGATGGATGTGTTCTGCTTGGAATAGAAGGGAAATATGTCGTACAGGCCCAGGCTGCTCTGGCCCGTATCAATGAGATCCGGCTGGAAGCTTGTGAAGAAGGCGTGAAAAACCCGAACACAGGAAGGGCGATGAGAAGAGAAGATTATGTGCCTCTGAAATGGTCCTTTGATATGGAATATATTGCAAGGATCCGTGCCGCGGAATCCGCAGTAACCATGAACCATACACGTGCCAGCGGAAAGAACTGTTTTGCCATTCACAGTCCGAATCAGATCGGCAGCAGAGCCGAAGTCTTGGCCTGGAACCACGGGGAAACAATGACGGATGCCATTAACCAGTGGTATGGTGAAAAAAAATACTATACAGGAAATAATTCTTCTGAAGAAACAGGCCATTATGCGGCCATGATCGACCCATCCTATAACTATGTCGGTCTTGGGACATTCTGCTCAGAGTCTTCATTTTATTATAACTGCACCGCCGGACAGTTTTCATCACTGACCGGCCTTAGTGAACGTGTGATGAACAATCCCGGTCATTGCATTCAGACCATCGAAGTTGCTGACAGTTATCTGGAACACAAGCTGGCTGTTTCCGGTTTCTTATCGGGAACGGCCGGAGAATCAGGTTCTCTGAAGGTGACAACTTCGGCAGTGGTCAGGAATTACTGGGGCAATACCATCAAGACCACAGGGCTTTACCTGCTCGGCCCCGTCAGCTGGACAACGACCAATGCGGGGATCGCTTCCGTTTCAGGCAGCGGACTTGGCGCTTCCGTCAGAGCCGTACATTGTGGAAGCACGCAGATCACGGCCAGGGATCTGATAAGCGGGAGTACCGGAACAGTAACTTTTTCGGTAGGACATAAAGAAACTAAGGACGCAGCCGTGGCGCCCACTTGTGTCAGGACAGGCCTGACGGAAGGAAGCCACTGCCCGGTCTGCGGGACTGTACTAAAGGAACAGAAGACGGTTAATACAATCCCGCACAGCTGGAACAAGGGCACTGTCACTACCGAGCCCACTGCTCTGGAGTATGGAATACTGACACAGGAGTGTACGCACTGTCATCTGATAAAGGATATCCTTCTTGGAAAACTAAAACCAACTTTTAAAGTTAACGCCAATCCGCTGATTCTGAAAAAGGGCCAGCTGACAAAGAAGCTGTTGGTGTACGGACTTGCGAAGGGCGATTATATTACATCATGGGCCGTTGCTGATCCGAAGATTGCCGCTGTAAATCAGAAAGGCTGGGTTAAAGGTTTAAAGAAAGGGAATACGATCGTCGCGGCAGCGCTGGCCAGCGGCAGAAGAGTCTATATCAAGGTAAAGGTACAGAACGGGGCCGTAGCAACCACTGCGATCAAAGGAATCCCAAAAAAGGCAGTTCTGATAAAAGGGAAAAAACTTCGGCTTACTCCGGTCCTGCTGCCGGTTACTTCAGTTGAAAAAATTACTTTTACATCTTCCAACAAAAAAGTGGCAGCGGTCACTTCAAAAGGAGTGATCCAGGCCCTTAGGGCAGGGAAGGCAAGAATTACCGTAAGGGCGGGTAAGAAGAAGGTACAGATCACTGTAACGGTACCGAAAACTGCCACGAAGAAGATAACAGGCGTGCCTGCAGCCGCGAAACTGGTGAAAGGGAAAAAATACCGGCTGAAACCTGTCCTGGTTCCGAAAAACAGTGACGATACAATAAAATTCAGAAGTTCAAATTCATCGGTTGTTTCGGTTGATAATAAGGGATATATGAGGGCAAGAAAAAGAGGAAAAGCCTTTATCTATGTGACCGCCGGAAAGATCACCGTCAGATGCCTGGTCACGGTTAATTAAGAGAGATCCGAAATGAGATCCCCATCTTTGGTGAGATAAGGAATCAGACAGGATAAAAATAAGTCTCTGTTCTTTGAGGACCGGTCAGAGAACAGAGATCAAAAATGAGTGCTCAGTATTTGATTTTGTAAAAAGGTCTACAGGTCAGTTTTTTCAATGCTGTCAATGATGGTGTTCAACTCATTGATGATCTTTTTTTTGTCCGTAACAGATAATTCCTTTGCAAGTGCAATCGTGTACTGCGGAAGCATTTCCTTTGTTATTCCCGAGAGAAGGGTCAGTTTTGCAGCATATTCTTCCCGTGTGATAATAGGACGGAATGCTCTGGCATAACGGTTGCCGTACAGGACTGTTCCACATTCTTCAATCATTCCTTTTCCCATCAGGGAACGGATCACTATGTGGATGTAGCCCTTTTTCCAATCGGAGGAAAGTGTAGTCATATCGACACTCGTCAGCGGACGATTTTCTTTCCAAAGTAGTTCTAAAACGATTTCTTCTGCCGGGGTTACTGGAATTGTCGATGTTATCAATGTCGTACCTCCTCAATGTTAAGATAATTTCATCTTATCCTATGTAGAAATCGTTTGTCAATGAAAACGATACAAAAATATCAATACTTAAGTATTGATAAAAAATATATATGAAGAGGACGTAATGTTATGAATCCTATGAATCTTTTAAGGGCAAAAGAGTACCTTGGAAAATTTGAAAAAAACCACCCGCGTGTTTTCCCATTTTTAAAGGACGCGGGTGGAAAGATTACAGAAGGAACCGTGATCGAGGTAAGAGTGATCTCTCCGGAAGGAAATGAGATCTGCTCAAATATCCGTGTCACGGAATCAGATATGGAAATGGTAAGAGAACTGCGGGAATCATCCGGAAAATAAGAATGCCGGATTTATATGGTTTTCCGCCGGATCAGGCACTTATGCATTGTCTGCTGTCTTCTCGTTATGAAGGGCAATGTGCTCCTTTATCTTTTCAAAGCTTTCTTTGCTGACGACATGTTCGATTCGGCAGGCATCTTCGGCAGCAATTCTGGGATCTACGCCAAGATAGGTCAGCCAGTCCGTCAGAATGGTATGGCGTTCGTAGATCATCTCGGCAATCTCAAGGCCGGCATCCGTAAGAGTAATATATCCGTCTTTATCCATGATGATCAGGTTTTTTTCACGAAGCCCTTTCATAGCCACACTGACGCTGGGCTTGGAAAAACCCAGCTCATTGACGATGTCAATGGAACGCACTTTCGGAAGGCGGTTTCGCAGAATAAGAATAGTTTCCAGATAATTTTCGGCAGATTCCATAATTTTCATCGCTTGTGACTCCTTTACTTCTTGGTAATACTGTATATTTTCTCTGAAAGACAGAGAATACCATTCCCAGAAAACTGTGAATGGTAGCTAGTATTTATTATACCATAGTTCGGCAATAAATGTAAAGTTGCGATTCGGACATGCATATGGTATCATAGTAAAGATGTGACCTGGCGGCAGTAATGGCCGTATCCGGTCACTCAACAGTTTACAGAAAGGCTGGTTTTTATATGGAGTGTTTTGTGATCGGTATTGCCGGAGGAACCGGATCTGGCAAGTCCACATTTACAAACCGTCTGAAGGACGCCTTTGGAGATGCAGTGGCCGTTGTTTACCATGACAATTACTACAGGCGCCAGGATGAGATCCCGTTCGAAGAGAGAAAAAAAGTCAACTATGATCATCCGGATTCTCTGGAGACAGATCTTCTGGTAGAACATCTGCAGGCTTTGAAGCGCGGGGAAGCGGTTGACTGTCCGGTGTATGACTATACGCAGCATAACCGCTCTGACAAAACCGTTCATATTGAACCGAAGCCGATCATTCTGGTGGAAGGGATCCTGCTGCTGGCAGACATCAGAGTCAGAAGACTGATCGATATAAAGATCTATGTAGAAGCGGATGCGGATGAAAGGATCCTCAGAAGAATCGTACGGGACGTCAAGGAAAGAGGAAGAGACCTGGATAACATCGTGGAGCAGTATCTGACGACCGTAAAACCGATGCACTATCTGTATGTGGAACCCACCCGGGCAACGGCCGATATCGTGATCAACAGCGGCAAGAACAATGTCGCCTTCGATATCGTCCAGTCAAAGATACGCCTTCTGCTGCAGGAGGCAGGGCAGTGAGCGGGTTTCCCGGCAAAGAACTCACAGACCGTCTTCTCGCATGGTATCATGAACATGCGCGCAGTCTTCCCTGGCGGGAAGATCCGACGCCTTACCATGTCTGGATTTCGGAAATCATGCTGCAGCAGACCAGGGTGGAAACAGTCAGACCCTATTATCTGCGCTTTATAGAAGCTCTGCCGGATATACCGGCTCTTGCAACCTGTCCGGATGACAGGCTGATGAAGCTGTGGGAAGGACTGGGATACTACAGCAGGGCCAGAAATCTGAAAAAGACCGCACAGCTTCTGATGCAGCAGGGAGGGAATCTCCCCCATGACCGGGACCAGCTTCTTGGGCTGCCCGGAAACGGTCATTATACAGCCGGGGCCATTCTTTCAATTGCCTTTGGAATTCCGGCACCTGCGGTGGACGGCAATGTTCTGCGTGTATTAAGCCGCGTATACGGAAGCAGGGAAGACATCATGACCCAGTCCTGCAGATCCTCTTTTGAAGAACTTGTCAGTAAGCTGCTGCCTCAGGAGATGCCGGGAGCTTTTAATCAGGCGCTGATGGACCTGGGAGCCATGGTCTGTATCCCTTCCGGAGCACCGCTTTGCAGGGAATGTCCGCTGCAGGGATTATGCAGGGCATGTGAAGACCGCTCCTGGGATGTGATCCCGGTAAGAGCGGCAAAAAAGCCAAGAAAAACTGAAACTAAGACAGTGCTTGTCATACGGGACCAGGAGAATGTGATCCTGCGGCAAAG
>CACZSG010000027.1 GCA_902783665.1 uncultured Lachnospiraceae bacterium
CAGAGCGGCCGTACGCAGGGCAGCAGTGCACAGAGAGAAAAAGCACAGGGAAGCAGTGCTCCGAAAGACAGTGCACAGGAAAACAGTGTGCAGAGAGAACGCACACAGGAAAGAAGTGCACAGAGCGGCAGTACGCAGAGCAGCACCACCACAGCACGAAGCGGCAGCGCGGCGCGCGGCAGCAGGCGGAACACCAGCATGCATGACGGTGGCGCAAAGACCGGCGGCAGGCTCTGGAACGAAAGCACCAGCAGAACCAGAAACAGAGACAGGAAAGAGTAAAAGGAAAAGATCATGAAATATTCGGAAGACGGAAGGCAGTACCATATCGGTGTGAAGAAGGGTGAGGTGGGCAGGTACGTCCTGCTCCCCGGCGACCCGAAGCGCTGTGCGAAGATCGCGGAGCATTTCGATAATGCCGTGCTTGTGGCAGACAGCCGTGAGTTTGTGACATATACAGGCACGCTGGACGGGGAGAAGGTCAGTGTCACCTCCACCGGGATCGGCGGTCCTTCCGCTTCCATTGCCCTGGAGGAACTGGTAATGTGCGGCGCGGACACGTTTATCCGTGTAGGAACCTGCGGCGGCATGCAGAAGGAAGTGCAGAGCGGTGATCTGGTCATTGCCACCGGAGCAGTCCGGATGGAGGGGACCACCCGCGAATATGCACCCATCGAATATCCGGCCGTTCCCTCGCTGGAAGTGGTTAATGCGCTGGCAGCGGCGGCAAAGGGCCTGAAATTCCGTTACCATACGGGCGTGGTGCAGTGTAAGGATTCTTTCTATGGACAGCACAGCCCGGAAACACTGCCGGCCGGCTACGAGCTTCTGAACAAGTGGGATGCATGGCTGAAGCTGGGATGCCTGGCTTCGGAAATGGAATCCGCGGCATTGTTCATTGCAGGCGCTGCCAGAAGAGTGCGCGTGGGCTCTGTGTTCCTGGTGGTGGCAAACCAGGAGCGGGAGAAGGCAGGGCTCCATAACCCGGTGGTGCACGATACAGAGGGTGCTATCAGAACCGGAATTGAGGCAATCCGAAGACTGATTCAGGAAGACAGGCTGGAAAACCAGCTTGCCGGGGGAGAAGGAGAATGGATCTGAGGAAGAATACTGAAAGTACGGAAGTCATGCAGCCTGTACGGCGTTCACAGAATAAGAAGGAGAGAATCCGCACGGTGGCAAAGAGATGCCTTCATCTGTTCCTGCTCCTGTTTGTTTGTATCTGCTGTCTGCACATCAGCAGTGTGTACGCGGGCACAGCCCCGGAAGCGGTGAGCGCGGCGGGCGGAAAGTGGCTGAAGACGAAGGCAGGAGTACAATTCCAGGAAGCACATGGAAAGAAAGTAAAGGATACCTGGCTGAAAAGCGGTGAAAAACTGTATTATATCAAGACAAACGGATATCTTGCAAAGGGCTGGTTTTCCTGGAGCGGGAACCGCTATCATGCCGGGACAGGCGGAGAGATCTGCACCGGAGGCTGGAAAAAGATCGGGAAAGCCCTTTATTATTTTTGTAAAGACGGCAGACTGGCCAGAAACTGCCGCGTCGGCGATTACTATGTGAATGGCTCCGGGGTTCGTGTAAAGAACACCTGGATGAAGAAAGACGGCAGGTACATGTTCTTTGGAAAAGACGGAAAACTGGCCCGCTGCGAATGGATCAAATGGAAGAAGAATGTTTACTATGTGGACGCGTCGGGGGAAATGGTGACCGCCAGATGGGTACGCCATGGCACCGGATACAGCTATCTGGACTCAAATGGGAAAATGGTGCGCAGCAGGAAGGTCAACGGTTATAAGATCGGCGCTTCCGGTATCAGCCTGAAACATACCTTCACGGAAAAATATGTTTTCTTCGGTGATTCACGTACCGTCGGCCTTGAGGAAGCGGTGGGTAATCAGAAGGAGAATATGTACATTTCCAAATGGGGCGGCGGCGTCAATTGGATGAAGTCGACCGGCGGACCACTTCTGAGGCAATATCTGAACGAGAACCCGAAGGTGACCGTCTTCCTGTGTCTCGGCGCGAATGAACCGGAAAAGGCCTCCGCTTATGCTTCCTATTACAAAACACTTATTTCCCGATACAAAAAGACGAAGTTCTATGTGGTCTCCGTCAATCCTGTGCAGCCGGAAAAGAGGGCGGACCTTAAGCAGAGGGCGCCCAGATATCTGGAGATCAACAGACTTTATAAAAAGAACTTCAAAAGCCTGTATATCGACTGTTATCAGTATCTGCTCAAAAACGGATTTGAAGCTTACGACGGACTGCATTATACGTCAGATACCTACCTGAAGATCTATGAATTCCTGATGAAAAAATGTGGCTGACCGATTTCAGTGAATGGAAAGAGGTATCTGTAAATACAGCGATGCCGGGGGCGCCGTATCCCATCCGGATCAAGTGCGGCAGAAACGCAAAAATCATAATTTCTTAATATTTCGGGTATTTGACGAATAACATATTCGTGTATATAATATTAACTGGATCGGTGCATACTGCGGTCATGCACGATCCGGTTAATTTTTTTATATATCTTCGTGTTTGCGGATATTGTTTACAAATATAATAAGGTACAGGTGATTAAATGAAGAGATTTATGCGGAAATGCCGGCTTCTTTGGGTTATGCTCGTTCTGGCACTCTCCATTTTCGGTGCGGTTACGGTGCAGGCTGCCAAGGTGACAGCACCTCCGAAGGTAGCAGTCTCCTACCAGTTCCGGAATGATACTTCGATCATGCTGAAATGGTCGAACTCCACAGGGGCCGCTGGATATGTGGTAGTTGAGAAGTACAAGGAGAACGGAAAGACAAAAACCCGTCAGCTGAATACAAAAAAGACTTATATCAACAGGACCGTCACAGAGGGAACCACTTATTACTATCAGGTGCGTGCCTTCAGGAAGAACGGAAGTAAAAAGGTGTATTCCGCGAATTCCAACACGGTAAAGGTCGCTGTGCCGGTCGTCACGCCCAAGATCACCATCACCAAGTATACGTCCGATTCCGTCACAGTAAGCTGGGGCGCCTTAAAGAACGCGAAAGGCTACAGGGTCTATCTCTACAATCCAAAGTCATCAAAAAAATATCAGGTCTATGAGGACACCACAAAGAAATACAGCGTTATTTCAGGCCTGAAGAGCGGGGTCAAATACCAGATCGTGGTGAAGGCCATTCTCCCGAATCTGAACGGAAGCGGCAGACGGCTGGGACCGGCATCAAACGTGCTGAAAGCCCAGGTGAGTAAGGTAGTGCTTCCGGGCGTACACGGCAGATACTGGTCGGCCACCGTTAAATACAATGTATACGCGAAAGTGAACGCGACCGGCAAGAAAATGCTCCTTAAGAAGGGGACGAAACTTGTCTGCTCGGCCAGGACAAACGGAAGCGTGACAGCGAAGATCACCACGAAGGCGGAAGCGACAAACGCGGTCGTTGTAACGGTGCCGGGCAAGGCACTGAATTTCGGGGCGCTTGCAGTTACCTCCAGCAGCAAGTATGTGTACACGAAAGAGCAGAAGGAGTCCTACATCAACTCCACGTCGCTTT
This sequence comes from uncultured Lachnospiraceae bacterium, assembly GCA_902783665.1. Lineage (GTDB taxonomy): Bacteria > Bacillota > Clostridia > Lachnospirales > Lachnospiraceae > Choladousia. The sequence continues at coordinate 3,549 of CACZSG010000027.1, forward strand.
CCAGCTCCACCGGATACCTGATCTGGGTCAGTCAGTTCACCTGCCAGGCTACTGTATTTCAGGGCTCGCAGGGGCACTGGCATCAGGTCCGCAGTATGAACTGCATTGTGGGTCAGTATGGAAATACCCCGCAGGGCAAATTCCGCGTCCGCAAGCGCGGCATCGATCCGGACCTGGGCATAGCCTCCTGGTTTACCTGGAGCAATACGCTGAACTGGGGCAACGCGTTCCACCACTTTGTTGACAAGAGAAGTAGAGGGGCGTATTCACACGGCTGCGTCCGCCTTTCGACTTCAGATAATAACTACGTATACTATAACATCCCGATGGGCACCACGGTCTGGAGTTACTAAAGATGGGGGAGTATAAATGAAAAACCCGAAAAGAAGCAGGTTGTTAACGGTTGTTCTTATGGTACTGTTGTTCGCGCTGGCACCGTTCGGCGCAAAGTCCGCGCAGGCGGCCCAAAAAACTGTCACGGTACCGCCGGCGGTAAGAGTCTCCACTAAGATCAAGTCGGAGACGAAGGTGGAAGTCAGCTGGACGAAAGCCAAAGGCGCTTCCGGCTATCTGCTGATCGAGAAACAGGTCAAAAACGGAAAGACCACTATTAAGCAGACGACCACTTCCGGACGGAAACTGAAACGTTCTTACGAGGAAGGCATTCACTACTACTATCAGGTCCGCGCCTACAAAAGAAGCGGAAAGAAGAAAATCTATTCCGTTGTTTCCAATACCGCTGAGCTGTATATTCCAAAAACTGTTTCCTCCCTCATTGTGAAGAAATACGAAGATGATTCGGCGATACTGCAATGGGAACCGTTGGACGATGCCGTTGGATACCGGGTGTATCTGTATAATCCCGCCGGTTCCAAAAAATACGAAGCTGTCGGAGATACGCAGGATACGTGGTACAAGTTGACTGGATTGACAAAAGGTATTACCTATCAGGCTGTGATACGGCCTATTCAGAAATCAGGCTCCGGGTCTGCACTTGGTGCTTCATCCAATATCGCAAAAATAAAGATTTCACCTGTTCTGATCCCGACGGTCCACGGAAGGTACTGGAAAGCGACGGTAAAGACAAATACTACGGCAACCGTCATTGGGAGCGGGAAAAAAGTTACACTTAAAAAAGGGACAGCGCTTATCACTGCCTCCCGTTCCAAGAATACAGTTGCGGCTCGTATTTCCGGGAACCCGGATGACTCAACGGCGCTGTTGGTCAATGTCTCCGGCAGAGCCTTAAGCTTCGGCAGCCTTGCCATCACATCACCGAAATATATCTATACCACGGAACAGAATGAATCCTTTGTCAATGCAAAGGGACTTTCCAGCAAGACAGACTGGCTGGTCGTCATCAATCAGTTTACCTGCACGGTTACCGTATACAAGGGAAGGCAGGGCAACTGGACCCAGATGCGCAGCATATCGTGCGTCGTAGGGGAGCTCGGACGAACTCCCACGGGCAAGTTCCGCATCATCAAAAAGAGCGGAAGCAAGTCCTGGTTTACCTGGAGTTCTGCACTGGACGGCGGAAATGCTTTCCACGGTTATGTGGACAGTCACAGAAGAGGCGCTCATTCCCACGGATGTGTCAGAATGTCAGGCTCCGACTGTTCCTATATTGCAAGAAATGTTCCGACCGGTTCGACTGTATTCAGCTTCTGATGTCCGGCTGACATATGCTTCCTGAGGATCGCCGTCCCGTGATTCTGGCGATCGTTCATCCATTCATTGCCGCGGGGTACCGGCTGAACGGTTCCCTGCGGCAGTCGTATGTATCCAGTAATTCCGGCGTGAGCATGCATCAGACTCACGCTTTTATCATATCCGGGAACGAACCTGTCCGGGAACGGAGAAAAAGATGCTGTTCAATTCATACCAGTTTATGGTGTTCTTCCCTGTTGTTCTTCTGATCTATTATGTAATTCCCCGGAAACTGCGGATGTACTGGCTTCTCGTGGCCAGCTACTATTTCTACATGGGGTGGAACGCAAAATACGCGATTCTGATCGCCATATCGACAGTGGTCACATTTGCCAGCGGAATCCTGATGGAGCGCCTGGGCCGGAAACGATGGATCATGGCGGCGAGCCTGGTGATCAACCTGGGTATTCTGTTCTTTTTCAAGTATTTCAATTTTGTGTGGACCAGTCTGGCGGCAGTGCTTGATGCGGCCGGGATCAGAATGACTGAAAAAACGATAGACGTTCTGCTTCCCGTTGGAATTTCTTTTTACACCTTCCAGGCCTTAGGCTATACCATCGATGTGTACCGCGACACTGTGCCGGCGGAGAAGAATCTGTTCAGGTATGCACTTTTCGTCTCTTTCTTCCCGCAGCTGGTGGCCGGGCCTATTGAGCGGTCCTCCAGCCTTCTGCGCCAGGTAGACCATGTGGAAGACCTGAAGCTCTGGAACGTTGACCGCATCACGGACGGAGCCATTCTGATGTTGTGGGGCTTTTTTCAGAAACTGGTCATTGCTGACAGGGCCGCCATCCTGGTGGACCTGGTATATGACGGGTACAAAGGGTTCGGAAGCTTTGAGCTGATCCTGGCGACCGTGCTGTTCGCGGTGCAGATCTACTGTGATTTTTCCAGCTACTCCACCATCGCCGTCGGGGCGGCGAAGATCATGGGCTTCGAACTGATGGAGAATTTCGACACCCCGTATTTCGCGGGCTCTATCCGCGAATTCTGGAGAAGGTGGCATGTCTCCCTTTCCGGATGGTTCAGGGATTATCTGTATATCCCCCTTGGCGGCAGCAGATGCTCCAGAGCAAAAAAATACAGGAACATCATGATCACCTTCCTGGTGAGTGGCCTGTGGCACGGCGCCGGATGGACGTATGTCATCTGGGGCGGCCTGCACGGGGCTTACCAGGTGGCCGGGGATATGCTGGCCGGCATACGCGGTTCTCTTTGGAAAAGGCTGGGAACAAGAAAGGACAGTCTCAGTTTCCGATTGGGAAAGGTGCTGGTCACCTTTGTGCTGGTTGATTTTGCCTGGATCTTTTTCCGTGCGGATTCTCTGGCGCAGGCTGCCGGCGTCATCGGACGTATCTTTACCGGATGGGATCCGTGGACATTGTTCGACGGCACACTTTATCAGCTGGGGCTTGCTGTTCAGGAAATGCATATCCTGGCG
>CACZSG010000028.1 GCA_902783665.1 uncultured Lachnospiraceae bacterium
ATCTCGGTGCTGCTGGGCTGGTTCTGCGGAAAGATCCTGAACATGGCAAGAGGAAGAGAAATGATCACCAGCTATATCATGAGCTATTTCATCAACGGTGTATATCAGCTGGTCGTTCTGTTCCTGATGGGATCGGTCATCCCGATCATCCATTCCTCCATCAAACTGCCCAGAGGCTACGGAATCCGCAACACGGTCAGCCTGCTGAGCATGCGTCAGAAGCTGGACAACCTGATCCCGCTGAACATCGGCGGCGTGAAGATTCCGGTCATGACCTTCATCGTTATCGCGTTCATGTGTCTTGTCATCGTCTGGTTCCGCAGGACCAAACTCGGCCAGGACATGCGTGCGGTCGGACAGGATATGGATGTGGCCAGAGACGCCGGCATCAACGTGGAGCGGACCAGGATCGTCTCCATCATCATCTCCACGGTACTGGCCGGTTTCGGTATGGTCATCTATCTTCAGAACATGGGCAACATCGCGACCTACAGTTCCCACACACAGATCGGTATGTTCTGTATTGCCGCTCTGCTTGTAGGAGGAGCCAGCGTCGACAAGGCCTCCATCGGAAACGTGTTCCTTGGGGTCATTCTGTTCCATACCATGTTCATTGTGGCGCCGAAGGCCGGTGCCGTTATCACGGGAGACTCCATGATCGGAGAATATTTCCGCGTATTCATTTCCTATGCGGTCATCACCATCTCCCTTGTCATGTATGAGACCAACAAGCGCCGCCAGAAGAGCATGGAAGGCAGGCAGCTGCAGAGCGAACAGGAAAAGGAGGGGAATGCGTGATGAAGACCCGGAGAATCCTGATGCGCATCCTTGCGGTTGCGGTGGTGATCGGTATTGCGGCCTGCATGTTCGTGATCGGACGCGGCCATACGGTTTATTTTGACAACAAGACACTGGAAGTGAACGGACAGACCTACAAGCCTTTCTATAAGGTAGAGGTGTTTGTGAATGACGAGAGAGTCGCCAGACTGTCGGAGGAAGACAGGGGAATGTTCTCTACCATGGGACAGGACTTTCAGATGGTGCTTCACATAACACCGACAAAGGACGGAAAGAAAGTAGGAAGCGCTGTTTCCATGAAGCTTCCCTACAATATGGACGGTATCATCATCAACCTGCCGGCTCTTCTGAACGGGGCCCCCGAAGAGGAGTACCTGGAGGAATTTATCCCGGCTCCGGCCGTTGAGGATGAGACGGAAGACTTCGTCATTACGGATGAATTCGAAATGCCGTCGGATGAATGATAAACAATGATATAATGATTTCAGGAAGGCGCCCGCAGGGGCGCTTTCCTGAATAAGGGCATGAAACGTACTGAAACAGGAGGTGAATGGCTATGTTTGGTTTTACTTATTACACACCGACAAAAGTAGTCTTCGGCAGGGAGACGGAAAAAGAAGTCGGCAGGCTGATCCGCGAGTACGGCGGCAGCAGGGTCCTTGTTCATTACGGCGGAGCCAGCGCGCTGAAAAGCGGCCTGATCGACCGTGTGAAGCAGGCGCTGGACGCGGAAGGCCTCTTCCATGTGGAACTGGGCGGTGTCGTACCGAATCCGCATCTTGGAAAAGTCTACGAGGGCATTGAGCTTGCGAAGGAGAACAAGATTGACATCCTGCTTGCCGTGGGCGGCGGATCCGTGATCGACTCCTCCAAGGCGATCGCCTACGCGCTGGCGGAGCCGGAGAAGGATGTCTGGGAGCTTTTCAAGAAAAAAAGGAAGGCAGCAGGCTGCTTCCCCGTCGGAAGTGTGCTCACCATCTCCGCTGCAGGCAGTGAGACCAGCAACAGCTGTGTGATCACAAACGAGAAGACCGGAGAAAAGCGGTCCTACAACGACAACATAGCCAGACCGCGGTTTGCCATTATGAATCCGGAACTGACCATGACTCTGCCGGATTATCAGACAGAGTCGGGCTGCACGGACATCATGATGCACACCATGGAGCGCTACTTTACCCAGGGCGGCAACATGGAGCTGACGGACGAGATCGCGGAAGGCCTGCTTCGGACAGTTATGAAATACGCCGAGATCCTTCACAAAGACCCGAAGGATTATGAGGCGCGTGCCGAGATCATGTGGGCGGGCAGCCTTGCCCATAACGACCTGACCGGCTGCGGCAACGATGGCGGAGACTTCGCTTCGCACATGCTGGAGCACGAGCTGGGCGGCATGTTCGACGTGACCCACGGTGCCGGACTGGCTGCCGTGTGGCCGAGCTGGGCCAGATATGTCTATAAGGACTGTATGCCGCGTTTCGTCCGCTTTGCCGAAAAGGTGATGGGCGTTGCGAATGAGGGACAGGGCGATGACGCCATCGCGCTTGAGGGCATCCGCCGGATGGAAGAGTTCTATCACCGGATCGGAATGCCCGTCAATATGAGAGAACTCGGCATCAACCCGACGGACGATCAGATCATCGCGATGGCCGACAGCGCCATGGATGCGTCCGGAGGCAAAAAAGGAAGCGCGAAAGTCCTTCACAGGGAAGACGTGATCAATATCTACAGAATGGCTCTTTAAAACAGAAAAACTGCACTGCTGGGGCACCCGGAACTTCCGGGCGCCTTTTTGTCATTTTCACGGAAAACGGTTATATTGACAACTAAATGATTGGAAGATATTATGTAAGAGGAAGAAAATAATGATTTGGAGTACATAGTATGATTGATGTCAGGAATGTAGACCTGCATATGCACACGACGGTTTCCGACGGGACTGATCAGCCGGAGGAGATCATCGGAAAAGTGAAGAATGCCGGTATTTCTCTCTTTGCCGTGACGGATCATGACGATGTGAAAGGATGTACCAGGATCCTGGAGATCAGAAGACCGGAGGATCCGGCTTTTATTACCGGGGTTGAATTCTCCTGCAAGGACGAGGAAGGCCAGTACCATATATTGGGATATCACTACGACCCCGAATCTGAAGCGATCAGGGATGTTGTGAAAAACGGGCATCGTCTCCGGATGAAGAAGGTCACTTCAAGACTGGATTTTCTGAAAGACGAGTTTGGATTCACCTTCCCGCAGGAGGAGATCGATCACCTTCTCTCCCTCGACAATCCGGGGAAACCGCATATCGGGAACCTGATGGTAAAGTACGGTTACACAAAGACAAAAGAAGAAGCGATCAAGGAGTACATCAACCGGATCCACTTCCGCAGCGAGTATGTAAGGCCTGAAGATGCGATCAGGGGGATCCTGGGGGCCGGAGGAATTCCGGTTCTGGCTCATCCCACCTACGGGAGCGGAGACCAGCTGATCCTCGGAGAAGAAATGGAGCATCGTGTCTTAAAGCTGATCGGGTATGGCCTGCAGGGGCTGGAGATCTATTATTCCGGCTTTACGGCCAGAATCAGAAAGGGGCTCTTCAAGCTGGCGGATCAGTATCAGCTTTACGTGACGGCAGGCAGTGATTATCACGGCGGAAACAAACTGATCGAGCTGGGCGAGACAGGGCTGAAGGATGAAACAGAACCCGTGGAAGGGTTTTATAGATTTTTAAAAGAGGTTGGATATACAGGAGGAGAATTATGAATGACGGAATGAAAGCGGATCAGCTGACCGTTATGCTTACTGGCCGGATCGATTCAAATAATGCCGGCCAGGTGGAAAAAGATATTCTAGCTCAGATCGAGGGGAAAAAACTGTCTTCCGTTATTCTGGATGCTTCCGGTCTGGACTATATTTCCAGTGCCGGTCTTCGTATCCTGCTCCGGATCAGAAAGATCATACCCGATATGGCGATCACGGATGTCAGTTCGGATGTGTATGAGATCCTGGAAATGACAGGCTTTACTGAGATGATGAGGGTAGAGAAAGCCTATCGCGTGGTCTCTGTAGAAGGCTGCGAAGAAATCGGGCGCGGCGCGAACGGGACCATTTACCGTATTGACCAGGACAACGTTGTCAAGGTATACAACAATGCCGATGCACTGGCGGATATCCAGCACGAGCGGGAGGTCGCCCGATTGGCCCTGATCCTCGGTATTCCGACAGCCATCTCCTACGATGTGGTAAAGGTCGGCAACAGCTATGGTTCTGTTTTCGAACTGCTCAATGCCAGCTCGTTTTCGAAGATCCTGGCTGAAAATCCTGAAAAAATGGACTGGTGTGTCAAAGAGTATGTGGACATGCTGAACAGGATCCATCAGACGGTCGTTCCGGCCGGAAAGCTTCCGGATGTAAAAGAGACCGTTGTCGGGTGGGCGGAGTTCATGAAGGATTATCTGCCTGTCGAAGCCGCAAATAAACTGATGGCTCTTGTGCAGTCCGTTCCCCATGACGACCATATGATCCACGGGGATTATCATACAAAGAATCTTGAACTTCAGAATGATGAAGTGCTTCTGATCGATATGGATACTCTTGCAGTGGGACATCCCATCTTCGAGCTTGCTTCCATGTACAATGCCTTCATCGGCTATTCGGAAGTGAACCATGAAAATGTCCTGCATTTCCAGGGATTTGACTTTGATACGGCCTGGAAATTCTGGAGGAAAACACTTGCGGCCTATCTTGGAACGCACTGTGAGAAGAAGCTGGAAGAGGTAGAGAACAAAGCCCGCGTCGTCGGCTACACCAGAATGATCCGCCGCTCGATCCGTCGGAAAGGCCTTGAAAGAGAAGACAGCAGGGCGGAGATCGAATACTGGAAGAAAGAACTGCTGGATCTTCTTGAGAAAACAGATACCCTTCTGTTCAACAAAAATGAACTGCAGATCGAGGCAGTCAGGGAGAACCTGGAAGATGTGCAGAGCTTTGTGGAGGAACATCTGGACAGAGCCGGCTGCTCACCTAAAGCCGGCATGCAGATCGGCCTGGCGGTGGAAGAGATCTTTATCAATATAGCGAACTACGCGTATGCCCCCGGGAAAGGAAATGCGGTCGTGCGGGTAGAGGTCTCGGAGGATCCGGTCATCGTGACCATTACCTTCATAGATCACGGCGTTCCCTACGATCCGCTTGCCAAAAAGGATCCGGATGTGACCCTTGCCGCAGAGGACAGACAGATCGGAGGTCTTGGAATATTCCTTGCGAAAAAGACCATGGACGACCTTTCCTACGAATACAGGGACGGGCAGAATATTCTGCGGCTGAAGAAGAACCTTTGAGCTGTGACTCGAGAAAGTCAGAGATAGTATGAATACAAAAACAGCCAATCAAAAGATGATCACGGCCCTGATGTTCCGGCTTCTGCCGGTGCAGGTCGTACTGGTCATGGTAGGTGCTGTTAACGGCCTGGTATCAGGCTTTTTTGCCAGCAATTATGTCGGTATAAACGCGATGACTGCCGTAGGGCTTTTCCTTCCGGTGACCACGTTTACCAACGCCGTCAGTACTCTCCTGGTAGGCGGCGCAGCCATTCTGTGCGGCAAATACATGGGACAGAACGAGCAGGAAAAGCTTCAGAACCTGTTTATTCTTGATCTGCTTGTTTCGACGGCGGTCTCAGTTATCATCATTGCCTTGTATGTCATATGCGGGACTTTCGACCTGACCGGTTTTCTGACGAGCGACGAGACCGTGCGCCCTGTGTTCAATCAGTATCTGCTTGGGCAGGCGATCGGTGTGTTTCCCATGATCATCGGGAATCAGATGCCTGCATTCCTTGCGCTGGAAAATAAGGGAAGCAGAACATTTACTGCAAGTATTGTCTATATTGTGGTGAATATCCTCCTTAATTTCCTGTTTGTGAAAGTCATGCACCTGGAGGCCTTTGGCCTGGCGCTGGCTTCTTCACTCGGACTCTGGGCCTTTATGGGCGTGGAGACCCAGTATTTCTTTACACGAAAAGCGTTTCTGCGGCTGAAGCCTCAGAAAATAGCTTCCGGTGATACGGCAGAGATCATACGGATCGGCTTCCCGGGCGCGGCCACCTATATTTACATGACGCTCCGGGGCATCATGGTGAACAGGCTGATCGAGTCGTTTGTCGGAAGTGTGGGCATTTCGGCTTTTGCTGCGGCAAACAACATACTGGGTATTTTCTGGGCGATTCCGGGAGGTATGCTTGCTGTATCCAGGCTGCTGATCAGCGTCAGTGTCGGAGAAGAGGACAGACAGTCCCTGACCGAGATCATGCGCTGCATGTTCAAACAGTATCTGCCGCTGATGTGCGCGGTTTCAGCCGGCATCATCTGCGCGGCCGTACCGTTTACCAGGATCTATTTCCGCGACCCCACGCAGGCGGTCTACGGCATGACGGTATGGGGACTTCGAATCCTTCCGCTGTGCATGCCGCTCAGCGTGATCGGAATGCATTTCACCTGTTACGGACAGGCTTCAGGCAAGCAGGCTTTTGTGAACCTGTATTCATTGCTTGACGGTGTTGTCCATGTGGTCGGCTTTACAGCTCTGCTGATCCCGGTGATGGGCATGAACAGTGCCTATGTGGCCAATGTCCTGAACGGAATCTGCACAACGATCCTGCTGTTCGTATATGCTGCCTGGAAGAAGAGAGGCATCCCCTCCAACATGGAGGAACTGATGGTCATTCCGAAAGGTTTCGGTGTACCGGAAGATGAGAGAATGGAACTGACTGTCAGGAATATGGAGGAGGTCACCTCCATTTCCGAAAAGGTCCATGCCTTCTGTACAGGGAGAGGGATCGATCCGCGGCGATCGTACCTGGCAGCCCTGTTTATGGAGGAGATGGCCGGAAACATTGTGGATCACGGGTTTACCAAGGACTCTAAAAAACATGCGGTGGATGTCCGTGTGATCCATAAAGAGAATGATATCATCTTGCGTCTGAGAGACAACTGCATTCCCTTTGACCCGGCAGAACGGGCAAGGCTGGAAACAGGCGGGGATGTCATGAAGAACATTGGTATCCGCATGGTATTTCAAATGGCTGAGGATGTCCGGTACCAGAATATTTTCGGTTTGAATGTTCTGACGATGCGGATATAATAAAGGAGGAAAACAAAAATGAAGATGAATAAGAGCCTGAACGGCAGTACCCTTACGATCGCGCTGGAAGGCCGGCTGGATACCAATACTGCCCCGGAACTTGAAATGGAGATCAAGAACAGCCTGGAAGGAATCACAAGCCTGATCCTGGACTTCGCGGATCTGGAGTATATTTCCTCCGCAGGTCTCCGTGTACTCCTGGCTGCGCATAAACGTATGAGCGTTCAGGGCGATATGAAGATCAAAAATGTGAATGAAGTGATCATGGAAGTCTTTGAAGTAACCGGATTCACTGATATTCTGACCATTGAATAAACCTGAGCCCCGGTCCGGGATTCAGAACTTGAAGCTCCGGACAGGCAGAGATTTCCAGATAAAGGAGGGTACACCATGAAATCAGATGTTATTATGATCAACAATCAGGGAAGCGGGTTTCAGGAAGCGGTCGATATGACAAAGAAGATCGCTGAGTACAAGAGCCTGAACCATCAGGATTCCCTGCATCTTCAGCTGTTCACGGAAGAAATGCTCAGCATGATCCACAGCATTACCGGAGAGGTGAAGGCTTCTTTCTGGATCGAGTGCGAGGGCGATCTGTTCGATCTTCATCTTTCGACAAAGACCATCATGGACCAGGAAAAACGCCAGCTTCTGCTTTCTTCCGCTTCCTCCCGAAAAAACGAGGCGGCGAAGAGCTTTCTTGGAAAACTGAGGGATGCTTTTGAGAAGGCCATGGCATCGGAAGTAGACAGACAGTACTTTGAGCTGCCGCCCAATATTCTTGTGGATCTGACCAACCGCGTGATTGCCGATCCGGAATGGGACGGATATGAAAGATCTGTGCTTCTGAAACTGGCTGATGATGTGAAGATCGGTATCCGCGGCGGTGTCGTAGACATGACAGTCAGCAAGAAATTTGCGTGACGGACGGTCCCGGTCTGGTGTTGATACTTACTTAAGGAGGAGTTTTTATGAATATCGTTAAAAAACCCAATGGAACTGTTCTTGAGATGGCTCTGGATGGCCGTCTGGACACGACTACCGCGCCTGCGTTTGAAGAGGAACTGAAAAAGGGCCTTGACGGCGTGACCGAACTTGTGCTGGATCTTGAGAATCTTGAATATATTTCTTCTGCAGGACTTCGTGTACTGCTGATGGCGAAGAGAATTCTTGGCGGCGGAGATGCCATCAAGGTGAAAAACGTAAATGAGATCGTGCAGGAAGTCTTTGATGTAACCGGATTTTCAGATCTTCTGACAATTATTTAAAGATATCTGAGGATTTAAGACGGGTATTTGTATTTCAAACATCCGATTAAAATAATAAGCATATCCGGGATCTGCCCGGGTATGCTTATTTTATTTCGCTCAGTTTTTCCGCAGTTTCCAGCATGATCAGATAGCTTTCGGCAAGAAGCTCTTTCATATATGGAATATAGCTGCCAAAGTTCAGAGACTTCATACCGTAAAAGACGCCTGAGGCGCCGCGGATCTCCCGGGAGATGATACGAAGCTGGGGCTGCCGAAGCCTGGTGAGCAGGTATTACAGCCGTCTGCGGAAAAGAAACAACTTGTGAAAGAAAAGCAAATTGGCGATAAGCCGGGAACAGGGAAAAAGCAGCAGATTATATAGTGAAAGGTATGACAATGAGTGACAACAGATGCCGCGCCTGGTATGAGGGCGATCCGATCCTGGAAGAATATCATGATCATGAATGGTGCAAGGTCAGCCATGACGACCGGTTCCAGTTTGAGATGCTGTGTCTGGAAGGAGCCAGCGTAGGATTATCCTGGAAGACCATCATGCATAAACGGGAGGAGTATAAAAGCGCTTTCCATCATTTCGACATCGAAGCCTGTGCGGAAATGACGGACGGGGAGCTTGAAAAACTTCTGGAGAATAAAGGTCTGATCCGCAACCGCAGCAAGATCTTCAGTGTGCGTAAAAACGCCCGGATCGTAAAGCAGATACAGGCGGAGTTCGGATCCTTCGATGCATATCTGTGGAAGTTCACGGAGGGAAAAGTCATTGACGGGCACTGGAGAGAAACGGCAGAAATGCCTGTGGAATCGGATGTGTCGAGGGCAATGAGCGCGGATATGAGAAAGCGCGGCATGGCTTACGTCGGCCCCGTTATCACATATTCCTTTCTGCAGTCCATCGGGATGGTGAACGACCATCTGGAGGACTGTGAATACAGAACAGGAGACTGAAATGAAGATCATCATCTCTCCGGCGAAGCAGATGCGGGCAGATACAGATTCTTTTACCTGCAGGGAGCTGCCGGTGTTTATGGACAGGACGGAAGTCCCGGGAAAGGGGAGACGATGAGCAGACCAGAACCGACAGTCAGATATGAAGATACCGTTCCGGGCATATTTGTACGAAGGTTGAATCGTTTTACAGCCGAAGTGCTGATTGATGGAAATAAAGAGCAGGTTCATGTCAAGAATACCGGACGTCTGCGGGAACTGCTGGTGCCGGAGGCCAGGGTTACTCTTCAGAAAGCGTCAGACGCAAAGAGGAAGACGGCCTATGACCTGATTTCCGTTTATAAGCCGGGGCTGGAATGGGTCAATATCGACAGCCTTGTACCAAATGCACTGATGAAACAGCAGCTCATGAGCCTGAATTATGACTTGGTGAAACCCGAGTACACGTACGGGAATTCCAGATTTGATTTTTACATGGAGTGCCGGGGAGAAAAATACCTGACGGAAGTGAAGGGCTGTACGCTGGCAGCGGATCTGAAGCGAGGCATCGGGCTGTTTCCGGATGCTCCGACTGAGCGCGGGGTGAAACACCTGGAAGAGCTGGCTGCCGCGGCAAAGGCGGGTTATCACTGCCAGATCGCCTTTGTCATACAGATGAACGGAATCCATACGGTCTTTCCGAACGATGAAACACAGCCGGAGTTCGGACAGGCCCTGATCCGCGCCGTAAAAGCAGGCGTACAGGTCGCCTGTTATGGATGCCATGTAGAGGCTGACAGCATCAGGATAACAGGCGCAGCAGAAATACCGGGAGAGGTTTTTTTCAGATGATTGTTTCAATCAAAGATGATTTTAACATGGACAGAATCGCAGACAGCGGTCAGTGCTTCCGCTGGAATAAAACGGGGGACGGATCTTACAGGATTATAGCGGAGGACTGCTGTCTGAACATCTCGCATCTTCAGGAAGATCAGTATCATCTTGACTGTACAGAAACAGCCTTTGAGGGTTTCTGGCGGGACTACTTCGATCTTCAGGAGAACTATCAGAATATCCGCGGGCGGGTAGATCCGGAGCGTGATCCTTTCCTGTGGCAGGCGATGGAGCACGAGAAGGGAATCCGCATCTTAAGACAGGACCCCTGGGAGATGCTGATTACGTTTATCATCTCCCAGAATAAAAACATCCCGGCGATCCGCCGTTCGGTCGAATTGCTTGCAGAAAGCTGCGGAAGAAGGCTGCCCGATACCAACGGGCA
>CACZSG010000029.1 GCA_902783665.1 uncultured Lachnospiraceae bacterium
CCCGTAAGGCTGAAGATAGAATGTCTTCAGCAGAAACACATTGCTGTTCCGGTTCCTGTCATCGTCAGAATGATCCAGGCTCTCCCTGTACCACTCCAGAAAGCGGTGCCAGGAAAGGACAAAGGATTCGTACGCGGGCAGATCCGGCAGATCCAGCCATTTCCGGATGCGGACTTTTGAGCATCCTTTCCGGGGACAGGCCCCGCTCTGTACAAAGTAACGGAATCCGCCGGTATCCAGAACGCTGCCGTCCTCCCTGGTCCCGTGATAGAACCTTCCCAGCGGGAACAGCCTGCACACGCCTGTCCGGTATGGATGGATGCTGCATCTTCTTTCGGCGTCCAGGAAGGAGCAGGCGTTTGTCTGCGGGTCCATGGCCAGATTCGGGAGCACTACACCGTCCGATACCTGAAGTTCTATTTTTCTCTGACCGATCAGTGTCTCCAGCGAACAGGACAGGCCTTTTGTCATGCGGTCCGCGTCACAGGGGTCCAGAATGATAGAGGTGCCCATGTCACGGCAGCATTCACTGCAGCCCTGGCATCCGTGGGAGTCTATTTTTACCAGATCCGCGGAAGTGTACAGTTTTCCGTCGGAAATATCTTCAAGGTTTACCGCTCTTTTCATCGTGCTCCTTCAATTTCAAAAAAACAGGAACCGGGTTCCCGGTTCCTGCAGTTCAGTCGTTATTAAACAAGCTCAAGGACTACTTCCATGGCTCCGTCACCACGACGCTGACCGATCTTCACGATACGGGTGTAACCACCGTTGCGGTTGGCGTACTTCGGTGCGATCTCCTCGAAAAGCTTTTTGGGAAGATCAACTTCCTTGGTGTTTTTCTTTCTTCCGGCAGCTTCCTTCGGAACTTCGGTAACCGGATAGAGAACTTTCAGCATCTGACGGCGAGCGTGCAGTCTGCTGGGTTTGTCCTTCTTGATCTCTTTCTGAACTTCGTCGTAAACGGTCACTTTCTTGCCGTCTACAACTTCTTTCACTCTCTTGCCTTCAGCATCCTTGCGGGCAACTTTGGCAGTTACGGTAACTGTTTCGTAATTGTCGCGTTCTCTTACTGCAAGTGCGATCAGACCTTCGGCGATCTTGCGGACTTCTTTAGCCTTTGCTTCTGTGGTAACGATCTTTCCATGATAAAGCAGTGCCGTTACCTGGCCGCGAAGAAGTGCTTTTCTCTGGTCTGCTGTTCTGCTGAGTTTTCTGTATCCTGACATGTAATTTTCCTCCATCTGGGAACATACAGCCACGCGCTTCGGGCTTACTGACTGTATGCCATGCATCCCCTGTAATTATTTACTGAGCCTCGTCTCCCGGATTGAGAGAAAGGCCGAGTTCTTTCAGTTTGCCGAGAACTTCCTCAAGTGACTTGCGGCCCAGGTTACGGACCTTCATCATATCTTCGGATGTTCTGTTGCAGAGCTCTTCCACTGTGTTGATGCCGGCGCGTTTCAGGCAGTTGAAGGAGCGGACGGAAAGTTCAAGCTCGTCGATGTTCATCTCCAGAACTTTTTCCTTGTCGTTGTCCGGTTTTTCAACCATCACTTCGGCTACCTTCGCATTCTCGGAAAGGTCGATGAACAGTCCGAGATGCTCGCTGAGCACTTTGGCGGCAAGGCTTACGGCCTCGTCCGGTGCCAGTGTGGCATTTGTATAGACATCCAGTGTCAGTTTGTCATAGTCGGTCGTCTGGCCGACACGGGTATTTTCAACGGTCATATTGACACGTTCCACCGGTGTATAGATGGCATCAACGGCGATAACGCCGATGGGCAGATCTTCCGGTTTTCCTTTTTCCGCGCTGACATATCCGCGTCCCTTGGTAATGGTCAGTTCCATGAACAGTTTGGAATCTGCACCGCCGTTGAGATGCGCGATCACCTGATCCGGGTTCATGATCTCAATGTCCTGGTCGGTACGGATATCCGCACCGGTTACCACACATTCTCCGTCACACTCGATATAGGCGATCTTCGGATCATTCGATTCGCTGACGTTCTTGATGGCAAGAGACTTCAGGTTCATGATGATCTCTGTCACATCTTCCTTCACACCCGGGATGGAGCTGAACTCATGGAGCACGCCCTCAATCTTTACCTGGCTGACTGCTGCTCCCGGCAGGGAGGATAACATGATCCTTCTCAGAGAGTTTCCCAGTGTCGTGCCATAGCCGCGCTCCAGCGGTTCCACTATAAAGCGTCCGAACCGCTTATCTTCCGACATCTCTGCTATTTCAATTTTCGGTTTATTGAAATCAAACAATTTATGCCCCTCCTTTGGGTTTGTTTGGATACCCCCGGGTCACGGATTATTTGGAATACAACTCGACGATAAGCACTTCGTTGACCGGTACGTCGATGGCTTCTCTTGTCGGAAGCTCCTTGACGGTTCCCTTCAGTGCTTCATGATCAGCCTCGAGCCATTCCGGAACAAGTCTTCCGCCGGTCACCTCAAGGATATCTTTGTATCTCTGAGAGCCTTTGCATTTTTCCTTGATCTCGATAGTATCGCCGGCTTTGATCAGGTAGGACGGAATGTTTACGCATTTGCCGTTTACCAGAACATGCTTGTGGTCAACGATCTGTCTTGCTTCTTTTCTTGTTCTTGCAAGGCCAAGACGGAAAACAACGTTGTCCAGTCTGGTCTCCAGCATGACCATCAGGTTCTGACCTGTCATGCCCGGCATACGGTCCGCTTTCTTATAGTAGTTGCGGAACGGTTTCTCAAGAACGCCGTAGATGAATTTTGCTTTCTGTTTCTCGCGAAGCTGCAGGCCGTACTCACTGACCTTGCGGTTGCTTCTCTTCAGCTCTCTGTTGGATTTTTTATCAATTCCAAGATACACCGGGTCCAAGCCCAGAGATCTGCATCTTTTTAATACCGGTACTCTATTTACTGCCATGTTTTCAGGACCTCCTCAATTAGACTCTTCTGCGTTTCGGCGGGCGGCAACCATTGTGCGGTACCGGCGTCACGTCACGGATACTGATTACTTCAAGACCATTTGCGGAAAGCGCGCGGATAGCGGCTTCTCTTCCTGAGCCAGGTCCTTTTACGAATACATCAACTGTTTTCAGTCCATGAATGAGGGCTGCCTTTGTAGCTGTTTCTGCAGCCATCTGTGCAGCATACGGAGTGGATTTTCTGGATCCGCGGAATCCAAGGCCGCCGGCGCTTGCCCATGAAAGAGCATTGCCCTGAGAGTCAGTCAGTGTAACAATCGTGTTGTTGAAGGATGACTGAATATGTGCCTGGCCGCGTTCAACGTTTTTCTTAACGCGCTTCTTTGTTACTTTCTTAGATGCAACTTTTTTAGCCATATTAGATTTAACCTCTTTCTCGATTATTTCTTCTTATTCGCAACTGTTCTCTTCGGACCCTTACGAGTTCTGGCATTGTTCTTGGTATTCTGTCCGCGAACCGGAAGGCCTCTTCTGTGGCGAATTCCTCTGTAGCAGCCGATCTCCTGCAGTCTCTTGATATTCAGGGCAACGTCTCTGCGAAGGTCACCTTCGACCATGTATTCCGCATCGATGACGTCACGGATCTTTGCCACTTCTTCATCGGTTAAATCTCTGACACGGGTATCAGGATTTACATTCGCTGCTGCAAGGATCTTGTTTGAACTGGTACGGCCAATTCCGTAGATATAAGTCAAACCGATCTCTACGCGTTTTTCTCTTGGTAAGTCTACACCAGCAATACGTGCCATGTACTTGTTCCTCCATTTTCTTAAGCTGCAGTTCCAAATGGGATTCCATTTATTATAGTAGGAACTGCTTATTGTCTCTAATTGGGATGACGTTCGTCATCCAGCCGCCGAACGGCGACCTTTCCGTCACATTAAGCTGTGAATCGGTCCGCTTCTGGCGGATCTTCTTGCGCGGCATGCGTTTCCTGCAAGGCGGTGTTAACTGCAGGACCGTTACTGCCAGATCCTGTGGCGGTATTAAAAGCAATATCGCGGCGAAATAAATTCCTGACAGTGTGTTATCATTTGTCTTTATGTTATTTCATCGTTCTATTGTGCCTCGGGGTTTCCCGGAGGTGGACTTTCCTCAATCCGCCGGATGTGATCAGCCCTGTCTCTGTTTGTGCTTCGGATTCTCGCAGATGATCATGATGTTTCCTTTTCTTTTGATCACCTTGCACTTTTCACAGATTGGCTTCACTGATGATCTAACCTTCATGGCTAAACCTCCTTTCACCTGTTGGTCACTGGTTGCACAGCGGCTCTGTCTGTCCCGCGCCCGTTCCCGTAATTTGGGCGCAAAAATAGCGTAACCGCAAAAGCACTTGAAATTATACCAAAGTGCCGGCATAATTGCAAGTGCTAAAAATTACAAAAAACCAATTGTTTTCAGGGTTTTTAAGGTTTATTTGTCTCTCCAGATGATCCTGCCTTTTGTCAGGTCGTAGGGTGACAGTTCGATGGTCACCTTGTCTCCGGGAAGGATCCTGATGAAGTTCATGCGAAGCTTTCCGCTGATGTGCGCCAGCACCACATGTTTGTTGATAAGTTCCACTTTGAACATGGCATTGGGAAGTTTTTCCAGTACAACGCCTTCAACTTCGATTACGTCTGTTTTTGACATTTTATCCTCCGATCATTCTGCGGCTGTTTGATCCGTATTCGTTTTTCTGTTCAGATACATTTTCAAAACGGCACGCACCTGCGCGTCCGTCTGTGCATTCTCTGTCATCTCTTTCAGAGAACCCGGAATGTGTATGATCTTCTGTATATGGATGGTCTTCTTCCGTTTCGGATTCCCGATCAGCTTTCGTTTTCCGTCAGTCAGAAGACATACGCCGTCTTTTTCCTCCAGGACCAGATACAGCTGTCCTTTGTCGTGTCCTGCCAGCGAGACCGCCAGAAATCGTTTAGTTCCCGCTTCCATGACTGTCCCCCTGTACCAGTGTCAGCACCTCCGGTTCACCGTCCGTAATGAGCACCGTATTCTCGTAATGCGCGGACAGGCTTCCGTCCCTGGTGACGACGGTCCAGCCGTCCTCCTTCCAGACTACGTCCGCTTTCCCGGCGTTGATCATCGGTTCTATGGCAAGTGTCATGCCCCGTACAAGACGGACACCTTTTCTGGACTGCCGGTAATTGGGAATGGCAGGATCCTCGTGAAGCGCTTTGCCGATTCCGTGGCCCGTCAGTTCACGGACGACCCCGTAACCGAAGGAAGAAGCATAATCCCCGATAGCTCCGGAGATCTCGTACAGATATCTTCCCTGCTTCGCATATTCGATGCCGCGGAAGAACGACTCCCGGGTAACATCGATCAGTTTCTGTGCTTCCGGTGAGATTTTTCCGACTCCCCAGGTTCGGGCAGCGTCGGAATGCATCCCCTCATAGATCAGTCCTGCGTCGATGCTGACAATATCGCCTTCCCGGATCACCCGCGATTTTCTGGGAATTCCGTGTACCACTTCCTGGTTCACGGAAATACAGAACGCGGCCGGGAATCCCTGGTAATGAAGGAAATTCGGTCTGCATCCCAGCTTTTCGATCAGCTTCTCGCCAAAATCGTTCAGCTCTTTTGTGGTCATCCCGGCATGCAGGGCCTCGTGCATCTCATTGTGGACAATGCCCAGCAGTCTGCCGGCTTCCCGCATTTTTCTGATCTCATCCGCAGATTTAATCGTTACAGACATCTCATGCCTCCAGGATCGCGGAGATATCCGCAAACACTTCGTCTACATGTTTTGTCCCGTCAACGGATCTGAGGATGTCTCTTTCTTTATAGAAGTCGATCAGCGGCTGGGTCTGGCTGTGATATACATCCAGACGCTTCTGAACAGTCTCCGGAAGGTCATCCTCCCTGATGGAAAGCGGTTCTCCGCAGATCTCACAGAGAGCCCCCTTCGCGGACGGCTGGAATTTGATGTGATAGGTTGCGCCGCATCCTGTGCAGGCTCTTCTTCCGGACATTCTGTCTACAATATTCTCATCCGGTACTTCAATATCAATGGCATAGTCCAGTTTGTCACCGCGTTCCTGAAGGGCCTTCTCAAGTGCCTTTGCCTGCGGGATGGTTCTGGGGAATCCGTCAAGGATGTAGCCTTTCTTTGCGTCATCCTGATCCAGACGGTCCATGACAAGATCCACTGTCAGTTCATCCGGAACCAATAGTCCCTGGTCCATGTAGGCCCTTGCCTTTTTGCCGAGTTCAGTTCCGTTTTTGATGTTTGAACGGAAAATGTCTCCTGTCGAAATATGAGGGATCTGATATTCGGCTGCTATTCTGATCGCCTGAGTTCCTTTTCCGGCTCCAGGAGCGCCAAGCATGATGATTTTCATATGATCTCCTTTAATGCGATACATCTTCCGGGTACGCGATGCGTCCCTTTCGGATGTTCCATAAAAAATATACCCCGTACCCGCTGAAGGCAGGCACGGAGTACACCTCACGCGGCTGATGCCTTGGCGTGAATTCTCTGCTGAAATATTTTTTACTTCGTAAGGAATCCTTTGTAATTCCGAACGAGCATCTGGGATTCGATGGCTTTCAGAGTCTCAAGGATAACACCAACAATAATGATGATGGAAGTTCCTCCGAAAGATACGGATGCTCCGAATACTCCGTTGAAGAATACCGGAATCAGAACTACGATCAGAAGACCTACAGCTCCGATAATGATCAGATTGTTCAGAACCTTTTCAAGATATTCCTGAGTCGGCTTGCCGGGACGCACGCCCGGGATGAAACCGCCCTGCTTTTTCATATTGTCCGCCACTTCAATGGGATTGAAGGTGATGGATGTATAGAAATAAGCAAAGAAGATGATCAGTACGATGTACAGGATCAGACCGATCGAAAGGATCGGACGGTTAAAGTTGAACCAGTTGTTCTGGCTGAGCATGCCAAGAATGGTTCCTCCGATTCCTGTTCCCGCGGTCTTTCCGGTGAAGGAAAGGATGATCTGCGGGATAGACATCAGGGATGAAGCAAAGATGACAGGGATAACGCCTGCGGTGTTGACCTTAAGCGGAATATGTGTCGACTGTCCGCCGAACATTTTTCTTCCCTGCATTTTCTTTGCATACTGGACCGGGATCCTGCGTTCAGCATCCTGAAGAAGGATACACAGGACGATGGTCACAAGGACAACAGCGAGGATGATCACTGCTGCGAGCGCTCCCTTGGCGATGGTCTTTCCGCTGACGAACAGCTGGAACAGAGAAACGAAGCTTCCGGGAACGCTGGAGAGAATGTTGATGAGAAGGACAATAGAGATACCGTTTCCGATTCCCTTGTCCGTGATCTGCTCACCGATCCACATCAGAAGCGCGGATCCTGCTGTCATGGTTACAACAACTGTAACACCCTTAAAGAATGTCATGCCCGGAATAAGACCGCTGCGGCCGAATCCGATCGTCATGGCAACACTCTCCATCAGAGCAAGGCCGACAGTCAGATATCTGGTGATTGCGGTCATCTTCTTTCTTCCGTCCTCACCATCCTTCTGCATCTCTTCCAGAGCCGGAATGGCAATGGTCAGCAGCTGGATGATAATGGAAGATGTGATGTACGGTGTGATGCTCAGTGCAAACACCGAGAACCGTTCAAATGATCCGCCGGTGAAGGCTGAAAAGAAGCTGAAGGCATCGCTGCTCTGGTTTGCGAACCAGTCAGCGATGTAACTTCTGTTCACCCCCGGAACCGGAAGCTGTGATCCGAAACGGACCAGAACCATCATCAGGAAGGTGAAGAACAGCTTTGTGCGGATCTCTTTTACCTTGAACGCATTTTTCAGAGTTTCAAGCATTTAGATCACCTCTGCTTTTCCACCAAGCTCTTCGATTCTGGCTTTTGCGCTCTCACTGAAAGCATTCACTTTTACAGTCAGCTTCTTTGTGAGCGTGCCGTTTCCAAGAACTTTTACTCCATCCTTTGTATCTTTGATGATTCCTTTTTCAAGAAGTGCTTCAATAGTCACTTCTGCGCCGTCTTCAAATACTTCCAGAGCGCTGATGTTGATCGCTTCGATCTCCAGAGTGTTTCTGTTCTTGAAACCTCTCTTCGGGAGACGTCTGTACAGCGGCATCTGTCCGCCTTCGAAACCGATTCTGGGAGCTCCGGAACGAGCTTTCTGGCCTTTATGTCCTTTTCCGGCTGTCTTTCCGTTTCCTGAACCATGACCGCGGCCACGTCTGAAGTTGTTGTTATGAACGGAACCAGCTGCCGGAGATAAATTTGATAAATCCATCATGAACCTCCTCGTTGTTTACACTTCTTCTACTTTTACCAGATGGCAAACCTGTGCAACCATACCCTTCACTGCATCATTGTTCGGCAGTTCAACGGTCTTATGCATTTTGGTCAGGCCAAGTGCCTTGACAGTCGCGCGATGTTTCGGGATTGCACCGATCGGGGACTTCACAAGTGTGACTTTCAATTTTTCAGCCATGTCTCTTACCTCCTAATTTTCCGGTTTATGCAAGAACTTCTTCAACGGACTTGCCGCGCAGTCTGGCAACTTCTTCCGGAGATTTCAGCTGTTTTAATGCTTCCATGGTGGCAAGTACAACATTCTGCTTATTGTTGGATCCAAGAGACTTGGTACGGATATTCTTAATTCCGGCAATCTCAAGTACATCACGGGCCGGACCTCCGGCGATGATACCAGTACCCTGAGGAGCTCTCTTCAGAAGCACGGAAGCGCCGCCGAATTTTCCGATGAAGTCATGCGGGATACTCTCATTGTCATCCATTGCAACGTTGATCAGTTTCTTCATTGCATCTTCTTTACCCTTGCGGATCGCTTCCGGAATCTCGGTTGCTTTGCCGAGTCCGGCGCCAACATGGCCATTGCGGTCGCCTACAACTACAAGAGCGGTAAAACGCATGGTACGTCCACCTTTTACGGTTTTCGATACACGCTTGATTGCGACAACCTTGTCAGCCAGTTCGAACTGATTCGGATCAATAATCTCATGTCTCATGTGTTTTATCCTCCCTAATTAGAAATCCAGGCCGGCTTCTCTTGCAGCGTCTGCAAGGGCCTTCACCTTACCCTGATAGATAAAGCCACCACGGTCAAATACAACTTCTTTGATGCCCTTTTCCAGCGCGCGCTCTGCGATGACCTTTCCAAGATAGGCAGCCGCTTCCACGTTGTTGGTCTTCTCAAGCTCTGCCTTTACCTCTTTCTGGAGGGTGCTTGCAGACACCAGAGTGTTCTGTGCATCATCGTCGATGATCTGAGCATACATGTGATTATTGCTGCGGAATACAGCAAGACGCGGTCTTTCAGCTGTGCCGCTGAAACGATTGCGGATTCTTTTATGTTTTTTCTCACGAACGATCGTTCTTGATTCTTTACTAACCATTTTCGCCCTCTCCTTATATTATTTCTTACCAGTCTTACCAACTTTACGTCTGATGACTTCGTCCGCGTAACGGATACCTTTGCCCTTATAGGGTTCCGGTTTTCTCTTCTCGCGGATCTCAGCTGCGTACTGGCCGACCTTTTCCTTGTCGATACCGGAAACGATGATCTTGTCATCCTGTACGGCGGTGCTGAGGCCTTCCGGATCTTCCATCTCTACGGGATGAGAATATCCAAGAGCCAGAGTCAGTTTGTTGCCGGCCTTGGAAGCTCTGTAGCCGACACCGGTAACTACCAGAGTCTTGGTGTAGCCTTCGCTGACACCGACAACCATGTTGTGTACGAGAGTTCTGGTCAGACCATGGAGAGATTTCATCTTCTTCAGATCGTTCGGTCTGCTAACTACTACATGTCCGTCCTCGACTTTAACTTCCATTTCCTTCGGAAGTACTCTCTCGAGGGTTCCTTTCGGTCCTTTGACGGTAACCTTGTTTCCTTCTGCGATCTCAACAGTAACACCTGCCGGAATCGCAACTGGCATTCTACCAATTCTTGACATGCCAATGTCCTCCTCACTTAGATTTTCGGAGAAAGCCTTCTGGCTTTCTCTGTTTTCAGTTTATTCAGGCGGTTTGGTTGCCTGCGCACGCACAGGCATATGCCCTTATATATCATAAATCCACGAGCCGCACCGATTCCTCCTTTTAGGGAGAAGTCCGGCGCCGCCCTTAAGATGGACTTATTTCGGATTTACCATACGAACGCGAGAACTTCTCCGCCGACCTGAAGCTTTCTTGCTTCCTTGTCGGTGATCACGCCCTGGTTGGTGGAAAGGATCGCGATGCCCAGTCCGCCGAGAACCTTCGGAAGATTTTCCTTGCCGGCATATACACGAAGACCGGGTTTGGAGATTCTCTTGATTCCGGAAATGATGCTTTCGTTCTTGTCAGCGCCGTATTTCAGTGTGATGTGGATATCCTGGAAATTCCCGTTCTGAACGAGGTCGTATTTTACGATATATCCTTCGTCAACAAGAATGTTCGCGATAGCGATCTTCATCTTGGAAGCGGGAACGTCTACTGTGTCATGTTTTGCAGAAATGGCATTACGGATTCTTGTAAGCATATCCGCAATCGGATCACTCATTGTCATGTAAGTTTCCTCCTAAATATTCAGACTTTACACGTCATTAAAAATCTTTTTTGTTACTGTGGGTTATTACTGAATTACCAGCTTGCCTTCTTCACGCCCGGGATCTGGCCCTTGTAAGCCAGCTCACGGAAGCAAATTCTGCAAATGCCGTACTTTCTCAGATAAGCATGCGGGCGGCCGCAGATACGGCAGCGATTGTAAGCTCTCGTGGAGAACTTCGGATCGCGCTGCTGCTTGATCTTCATTGAAGTCTTTGCCATGATCTCCCTCCTTACGCCTTCGCAAACGGCATGTTGAACAGCGTTAACAGTTCCCGGGCCTCTTCATCGGTGTGGGCCGTGGTCACGATGATGACATCCATGCCGCGGACCTTGTCCACCTTGTCATACTCGATCTCCGGGAAGATCAGCTGCTCTTTGATGCCCAGAGCATAGTTGCCTCTGCCGTCGAACGCGTTCGGATTCACGCCGCGGAAGTCACGGACACGGGGCAGCGCCAGGTTCACCAGACGATCCAGGAACTCGTACATGCGATCGCCGCGCAGCGTCACCTTGCAGCCGATGGACATGCCTTCACGGATCTTGAAGTTCGCGACGGACTTCTTGGCCTTCGTGATGACCGCCTTCTGGCCGGAGATGGTCTCCAGGTCCTTCACGGCGCTCTCGAGGAGCTTGGCGTTTTCCTTGGCTTCACCGACGCCCATGTTGATGACGATCTTGTCCAGCTTCGGGATCTGCATCACGTTCGCATACCCGAACTTCTTCATCATGGCGTCCTTGATCTCATTCTCGTATAATTCTCTTAATCTGGCCAATGCTTCTTCCTCCTTCTCCGTCAGTCGATGACTTCTCCGGTCGATTTGGCCACACGCTTCTTCACGGTCTTGCCGTTCTCCACGGAGACCTGGAAGCCGACGCGCGTGGGCTTGCCGTTATGAAGAACCATGACATTGGAGGCATCCAGAGGGGCTTCTCTCGTCACGATGCCGCCCTGCTGATTCTGAGCGCTGGGCTTGACATGCTTCGTGACCATGTTGACGCCCTCCACGAGAACGCGTCCGGTCTTGGGCTCCACGCGGAGCACCTTGCCTTCACGGTCTTTATCCTTGCCGGCGATGACTCGAACCGTATCGCCCTTTTTGATCTTCATTGCTGACACGTTAAGTCACCTCCTTACAGTACTTCGGGAGCCAGAGAAACGATCTTCATGAACTGTTTCTCACGGAGCTCTCTCGCCACCGGTCCGAAAATACGGGTGCCGCGGGGCGTCTTGTCTTCACGGATGATCACGGCTGCGTTCTCATCGAACTTGATGTAGGATCCGTCCTTGCGGCGCGCGCCCGCCTTGGTGCGGACCACGACGGCCTTGACGACGTCGCCCTTCTTGACGACACCGCCCGGGGTGGCATCCTTCACGCTCGCCACGATCACATCGCCGATGTGTGCATATCTTCTGGTGGACCCGCCCATCACGCGGATGCAAAGGAGCTCCTTGGCACCGGTGTTGTCGGCCACTCTCAGTCTGCTTTCCTGCTGAATCATAAGCCTGTCTTCTCCTTCCTCAAAAAAGCTTACTTCGCCTTTTCGATGATCTGGACCAGTCTCCATCTCTTGTCCTTGGACAGAGGGCGGGTCTCCATGACTTTGACCACATCGCCGATGCCGCATTCGTTGTTCTCGTCATGCGCCTTCAGCTTGTACGTTCTTTTCACGATCTTCCCGTAGAGCGGATGCTTGACATGGTCCTCGATGGCCACGGTGATGGTCTTGTCCATCTTGTCGCTGACGACCTTACCGGTACGGGTCTTTCTCAGATTTCTTTCCATTGTTTATCTCCTTCCCGGTCACGCCTTGGACTTTTCCGTGAGCACCGTCTGGATCCGGGCAATGTTCTTGCGGACTTCGCGGATCCGGCCCGTGTTATCCAGCTGGTTGGTCGCATTCTGGAACCGAAGGTTGAACAGTTCTTTCTTCGCCGCCACGAGCTCCTCGGACAGTTCGGAAGCCGTCTTTCCCTTTAACTCGTTTACGTACTGATTACTCTTCACTGTTGTCACCGCCTTCTAAATCCGCCTTGGAAGCGATCTTGCACTTGCAGGGCAACTTATGCATGGCAAGGCGAAGTGCCTCACGGGCTGTCTCTTCAGGTACACCTGCGATCTCAAACAGGACACGTCCGGGCTTGACTACCGATACCCAGTACTCAACAGTTCCTTTACCGGAACCCATACGTGTTTCTGCGGGTTTTGCCGTGATGAGCTTATCCGGGAAAATCTTCATCCATACTTTACCGCCACGCTTAATATAACGGGTCATGGCAACACG
>CACZSG010000030.1 GCA_902783665.1 uncultured Lachnospiraceae bacterium
GACTCACATCTTCTCAAGGATTCCCCGCGTAGAATACAGCGCCGTATAGTTCACCAGCACATACAGGTTCCCGCACCCGTCCTTCAGCCTTGCGCGGATGGCCGTTTCCACATCGGGAATCAGCTCTGACTCAATATCCACATACTTCATACGCAGCCGCATGTCCTGGCAGCGAATGCCGCTGACGGTGATGGAACGGATGGAAGGATCTGCCATCCGGTCGAAATCCACGTCCCACAGCCACGAGATATCCGTACCGTCCTGGGCATTGTCGTTGATGACAATGATGATGTCCTTCGGGTTTCTGTCCTCCATCACGGCAGAAATATTCTGGTTGAACCCCGCTGGATTCTTTGCAAGGTTCAGAAGAACATGAGTCCCGCCGATCTCGAAGGATTCCATCCGGCCGTTCTGGGGATTGAATTTCTTCAGCAGCTCGTCCAGATTCTTCAGTTCAAAGCCTGCTGCCCTGGCCGTACTGTATGCGGCCAGAATGTTGTAGATGTTGTAGAACCCCCTGTAATTGGCGCGGATCCTTCTCGAATCAGACCGTCGTCCCTGTCCGTTCAACCAGACGTCCTCCGTATTCAGAGAAGGTTCTTTCCCGGCTTTTTTCCCGTGTTCAGTCACGGTAAAGGCCAGACCATTCGCAAGGTCCACATCCGTGGCTTCAAAATCCGGCACCGGACGGGCAAATCCGCAGTCCGGGCAGACATAATCGCCCATCTGGCTGTAATGATAATATTTATAGGTCAGCTTCCCGCCGCAGCGTTTGCAGAAACGGCCCTCGCGGATCTCGTGGCTGTCCTTGTCCTCCTCGAACACCTTCCCGGTAATGCCGTAGGTAAGTGTCGGGTTTTTGCTGTCCATGGCAAGGAAAGCCGACAGCGCGTCATCCGCGTTCACGATTACTTTCATATCCGGCGCCATCTGCATGGCCTTTTCCAGCAGGTTCATGGTAATGTCGATCTCCCCGTACCGGTCCAGCTGGTCCCGGAACAGATTGGTCAGCACCATATAATCCGGCTTGAAATACGGAAAAACGCGAACCGTGGAAGCCTCATCGATCTCGATGCAGGCACAGTCCGCCTTTATTTTTCCGTTCCATCCGGCTGCCAGAACAAAAGCGGCAGCCACACCGCCCAGCATGTTGGAGCCGGTGTGGTTGCAGACCACCGTTTTTCCCTCCGCTTCAAGAAAGGAACACAGAAGATTGTTTGTGGTGGTCTTTCCGTTTGTACCGCACACAACAAAGATGGGGCCCTTTACCTGGGCCGCCAGCTTTTTAAGAATCTGCGGGTCTGCCTTCATGGCAAATCTGCCTGCCATGGTCACACCCTGTTTTCCCGCCAGCTTACAGGCTGCGCTGATTCCCTTCGCAGCCCATACCGCCAGTAATGTACGAAGTCCTGTCATACCTCTATACTTTCCACCGGAGTATTATGAATTATCCGGTTCTGTTAATTTTAAGAATCACTCGTCCTCAGAATCATTATCCTCAGAATCATCTCCCTCGGAATCCGTCTCCTCAGAATCATCTTCCTCGAAATCCGCTTCCTCAGAATCAATCTCCTCCGGGTCGATCTCCTCAACCTCAATGATCTCCGTATCTACTTCCTCCGGCTCCTCTCTTACTTTCGTAATGCTGGCAACCGTATCTTTCTTGTTCACGTCAAGACTCATCAGCTTCACACCGCTGGTCACACGGGACAGGACGGAAATATCCTCGCAGCTCATCTGGATCAGAATGCCTTCGGTGCTGATGATCATGATCTGGTGTTCCCGGTTGACCGCCTTCGCGCCGACCACCTGTCCGGTCTTTTCCACGATCTTGTAGCACTTCACGCCTTTTCCGCCGCGGTACTGGGTGGAAAATTCAGAAATGGGCGTCAGTTTTCCATAGCCGAATTCGGAGAAGATCAGCAGATATTCTCCCTGGATATCCAGCTGCATGGAGACCACTTCGTCCCCGTCCTGAAGGTTCATGCCGATCACGCCCATGGACTTGCGGCCCATGCTGCGCACATCCGTCTCTTTGAAGCGGATACACATACCGTAGCGGGAGATCATCAGGATATCCCTCTCGTTGTCCGTGTATTTCACTTCGATCAGTTCATCGTCCTCACGAAGCACGATGGCGGTAAGGCCTACCTTTCGTACATTCGCGTACTCGTTTACCGGTGTTCTCTTGACAAATCCCTTCCGGGTAGCCATGAAGAGGAAACCTTCCTCCCTGTACTCGCGCACCGGGATGACAGCCGTGATCCGCTCCTGCGGCTGCAGCTGCAGCAGGTTCACAATGGCGGTTCCGCGCGCGGTCCTGCCGGCCTCCGGAATTTCGTAGGTCTTCAGTTTGTACACGCGGCCCTGGTTGGTGAAGAACATCAGGTCCTCGTGAGTGGTGGTCATCAGGAGTTCTTCAATATTGTCGTCCTCCAGGGTCTGCATGCCCTTAATGCCCTTTCCGCCGCGGTTCTGCGCACGGAAATTGTCCGGGGTCATCCGCTTGATATAACCCATGCGGGTCATGGCGATCACCACGGTCTTGTTGGGGATCAGATCCTCGGTGGAGAAATCGAAGACGTCGAAGCCGATGGAAGTTCTGCGGTCGTCGCCGTACTTCTCGCTGATCTCCAGGATCTCTTTCCTGATCACGCCCAGCAGCAGCTTCTCGTCTGCCAGGATGGCGCGCAGTTCTTCGATCCTTGCCATCAGTTCCTTGTACTCGGCTTCCAGCTTCTCCCGTTCCAGACCTGTCAGTGTGCGCAGACGCATGTCCACGATGGCCTGAGCCTGGGCATCCGAAAGTCCGAAACGCTCCATCAGGCCCTGCTTTGCGATCTGGGTTGTCTGGGATCCGCGGATGATGCGGATCACTTCGTCTATGTTGTCCAGGGCGATCAGCAGTCCCTGTAAAATGTGGGCCCGCTCCTCCGCCTTGTTCAGTTCGTATTTTGTGCGGCGGGTGACCACATCCTCCTGATGGCGGATGTAGTGAAGAAGCATCTCGTGGATGTTCATCACCTTCGGCTGGTTCCCGTCCAGCGCCAGCATGATGACGCCGAAGGTATCCTGCAGCTGGGTGTGCTTGTACAGCTGGTTCAGGATCACATTGGCGTTGGCGTCCCGGCGCAGTTCGATGTTGATGCGCATGCCTTCCCGGCTGGATTCATCCGTAATGCCGGTAATGCCTTCGATCCGCTTGTCGCGGACCAGCTCCGCCATCTTCTCGATCAGTCTGGCCTTGTTTACCATGTAGGGAAGCTCTGTCACGATGATGCGGCTCTTCCCGTTCGGCATGGTCTCTATATTGGTGACCGCGCGCACCCGCAGTTTTCCGCGGCCCGTGCGGTAGGCTTCTTCGATGCCCCGTTTTCCAAGGATCACGGCACCCGTCGGGAAGTCCGGTCCCTTGATAATTTCAAGAATCTCTTCGATGGAGGTGTCCCTGTCCTCTTCCACACGGTTGTCGATGATCTTCACCACCGCGCCGATCACCTCGCGAAGGTTGTGGGGAGGAATGTTGGTCGCCATTCCGACGGCGATTCCCTGCGCACCGTTCACCAGCAGGTTCGGGTAGCGGGCAGGAAGGACTGTCGGCTCTTTTTCCGTCTCGTCAAAGTTCGGGATAAAGTCCACCGTATCCTTGTTGATGTCCGCCAGCATCTCCATGGAGATCTTGGAAAGTCTGGCTTCCGTATAACGCATGGCGGCAGCTCCGTCGCCGTCCACGCTTCCGAAGTTTCCGTGTCCGTCCACCAGCGGATAACGGGTGGCCCATTCCTGTGCCATGTTGACCAGGGCACCGTAAATGGAGCTGTCTCCGTGGGGATGATATTTACCCATGGTATCGCCGACGATACGGGCGCATTTTCTGTGAGGCTTGTCCGGCCCGTTGTTCAGCTCTATCATGGAATAGAGCACACGCCGCTGCACCGGCTTCAGGCCGTCCCTGACATCCGGAAGGGCTCTGGAGGCTATGACGCTCATGGCATAGTCTATGTAAGAGTCTTCCATTGTTTTTTTCAGGTCCACGTCATGGATCTGATCAAAGATTTTATCGTCCACTATAAGATTCCTCTCTTAGTTTGATCCCGATTTATCTGATCCGGAATTCTCCATCCGGAACAGCAGTCCCCGAAGATTTCTCCCCGGTATTAAATATCCAGATTTCTTACTTTTCTGGCGTTCTCTTCAATGAACTCTCTTCTGGGTTCCACGGCGTCTCCCATCAGCGTGGTAAAGGTCACGTCGATCTCGGAAGACTGGGCGTCGTCCATGGTGACCCTCTTCAGGATCCTCTTTTCCGGGTCCATGGTGGTCTCCCAAAGCTGCTCCGCGTCCATCTCTCCAAGTCCTTTGTAACGCTGGATCTTGTTGTTCTGGTCTCTTCCCACTTCTTCCAGGATGTTTGCCAGCTGCTCGTCGCTGTAGGCGTACCACACCTTCTTGTTCTTCTCAAGCTTGTAAAGCGGCGGCGTGGCAAGGTATACATAGCCCTGACGGATCAGTTCCGGCATGAACCGGTACAGGAACGTCAGCATCAATGTGGCAATGTGCGCGCCGTCAACGTCGGC
>CACZSG010000031.1 GCA_902783665.1 uncultured Lachnospiraceae bacterium
GAGGGCGAGGATAGCAGCGGGCCCCGGAGAACCGTCCAAGCGAAGCGCGTTTTCGGAGGGGCCCCGCGAATCAGCGACGGAGCCCTCTCGAA
The DNA here is from genome assembly GCA_902783665.1 of uncultured Lachnospiraceae bacterium. GTDB lineage: Bacteria > Bacillota > Clostridia > Lachnospirales > Lachnospiraceae > Choladousia. The sequence goes on from CACZSG010000031.1 coordinate 93, forward strand.
GAGGACAACGGGCATCTGGAGGAGGCCACAGGCAGGATCTGCCGCCGTCCCTCAAAAGAAACAAAAAGGCTCTCCGTCACCGGAGAGCCTGTAAATATTCTGTTTTGAATCAGACAGGATAAGCACTGTTCTTCTCGTCTGCCACAGTCGGGTCGACCTTCTTCTCCTGTGCCTGACGGTACTTGAAGAAGTCGGTAGCCACCTGCGGGAACAGAGCGTAGGACAGAACGTCCTCTTCCTGTTCGGACCACTGAGCCATCTCGCCGCGAAGCGTATCCAGCTCGTCCGGGATCAGGTCTGCAGGTCTGCAGGTGATCACTTCCATATCGCCGATGCACTTCTTCTGCACTTCCGGGTTGAACGGTTTTACCGTTGCGCCGTAGTGTCCGGAGAGAAGGTCCTTGGTCTCCTTCGGAACCATCTTGTAGCGCTCGCCGCCGATGACGTTCATAACGGCCTGCGTACCGACGATCTGAGAAGACGGGGTAACAAGAGGCGGCTCACCAAGATCTTTACGTACACGCGGAACCTCTTCAAGCACTTCGTAGTACTTGTCTTCTGCATGCATATCCTTCAGCTGGGAAGTCAGGTTGGAAAGCATTCCGCCCGGTACCTGATACAGCAGGGTCTTGATGTTCACGCCAAGGTTCTTCGGGTTCAGCAGACCGCTTGCAAGAGCTTCGTCGCGGAGCGGACGGAAGTAGTCAGCGATCTCGTCGAGCAGTTTGGAATCGAATCCTGTGTCGTACGGGGTTCCCTTGAAGGTCTCGACCATAACTTCGGTCGCCGGCTGGGAGGTGCCCAGTGCGAACGGGGACATAGCGGTATCAATAACATCTACGCCGGCTTCTACTGCCTTCAGGTAGGTCATGGAAGCGACACCGGAAGTATAGTGGGTGTGCAGCTGGATCGGAAGGCTGGTCGCATCCTTCAGAGCGCTGACCAGTTCGGTCGCGGTATAGGGAAGGAGAAGTCCTGCCATGTCCTTGATACAGATGGAGTTCGCGCCCATGTCTTCGATGCGCTTTGCCATCTCTACCCAGTAATCAAGGGTATAAGCTTCGCCGAGGGTGTAGGACAGGGCAACCTGTGCATGTCCTTTTTCCTTATTTGCAGCCTTAACAGCTGTCTGCAGGTTGCGCAGGTCGTTCAGGCAGTCGAAAATACGGATGATGTCGATACCGTTTGCGATGGACTTCTGAACAAAGTACTCTACCACATCGTCAGCATACGGACGATAGCCCAGAATGTTCTGGCCGCGGAAGAGCATCTGCAGTTTTGTGTTCTTGAAACCGTCACGCAGCTTACGCAGTCTGTCCCACGGATCTTCCTTCAGGAAGCGGAGCGCTGCGTCGAAGGTAGCGCCGCCCCAGCACTCTACGGAATGATATCCGACCTTGTCGAGCTTGTCAACGATCGGAAGCATATCTTCCGTTTTCATACGTGTCGCGATCAGAGACTGATGCGCGTCACGGAGAATGGTTTCTGTTATCTTAATTGGTTTTTTTGCCACTTCTTTTGCCATTGAATTACCTCCTCTTATTTCACGCCGAAAATAGCCATGAATGTTCCGGCTGCAACTGCCGTACCGATAACGCCTGCCACGTTCGGTCCCATTGCATGCATCAGCAGGAAGTTGGTCGGATCAGCCTGTGCGCCCACCTTCTGGGAAACACGTGCTGCCATCGGTACCGCGGATACGCCTGCAGAGCCGATCAGCGGATTGATCTTTCCGCCCGTCGCCTTGTACATCAGTTTTCCGAACAGGACACCGCCGGCGGTTCCGAAAGCGAATGCCACCAGACCAAGGACAACGATCTTGATGGTCGCAAGGTTCAGGAACGCTTCCGCGCTGGTGGTGGCTCCTACGGAGGTACCAAGCAGGATAACCACGATGTACATCATGGCGTTTGAAGCGGTCTCGGTCAGCTGCTTGACAACGCCGCTCTCACGGAACAGGTTTCCGAGCATCAGCATACCGACAAGGGGAGCTGTGGTCGGAAGGAGCATGCAGACCACGATGGTGATGATGATCGGGAACAGGATCTTTTCCAGCTTGGAGACCGGACGGAGCTGTTCCATTTTGATCTTGCGTTCTTTTTCAGTCGTCAGCAGTTTCATGATGGGCGGCTGAATGATCGGAACCAGAGACATATAGGAATATGCCGCAACGGCGATCGGTCCCATCAGGGTCGTCTGTCCGAGCTTACCTGCAAGGAAGATGGAGGTCGGGCCGTCAGCACCGCCGATGATGGAGATGGCAGCTGCCGCTTTTCCGTTGAACCCGAGGAAGATCGCCAGGAAATAAGCCATGTAGATACCCAGCTGGGCAGCCGCACCGAGCAGGAAGCTCATGGGGTTTGCGATCAGCGGGCCGAAGTCTGTCATCGCGCCGACGCCCATGAAGATGAGGGACGGAAGGATACTGGCTTCGTCAAGGATATAGAAATAATGGAGCAGGCCGCCTGCATGTTCCACGCCAAGCGCGTCCGTGTAGGGTTCCGCCATGATCTGCGGATAGATGTTTACCAGAAGCATACCGAACGCGATCGGAACGAGAAGCAGGGGCTCAAATTCATGCCGGATCGCGAGATACAGGAACACGCATGCCACAACGATCATCACGTAGTTTCCGATCGTGAGGTTCATGAATGCTGTCTGTTCCCACAGATTCAGCAGTGTATTGGTTATATAAGACATTCTCTTACCTCCAGTCTGTTGTCTGTTGTGTTATTCCGCCTGACAACTTAGTTCAGGGAAGCAAGAACATCACCGGATTCAACAGCCTGACCGGCGGCTACATCGATGCTGGCTACGGTACCGTCCTGAGGTGCAACGACCGGGATCTCCATCTTCATGGCTTCCAGGATGACGATCGGATCGCCTGCCTTCACGGCCTGGCCGACACTGGCTTCAACCTTGAATACCTTGCCCGGAACAGAGGCGGTAACCTTCACTGCGCCTGCGCCTGCCGCTGCTGCGGGAGCTGCCGGAGCTGCTTTCGGTGCTGCCTTCGGAGCTGCTTTGGGAGCTGCCTTCGGTGCCGCTGCAGCTGCGCTGCCGGTTCCTTCTTCAACTGTCACATCATATACATTGCCGTTCACTGTGATTGTATAGTTTTTCATTTTAAATCCTCCCAAATATTCAGGCTCTCTGCCAGTTTTTCTTGTTTGCTTTCTTAATGGACCGTACCACGAAGCCGTCCGTGGAAGTATTCTCAGATGCCGCGATCGC
>CACZSG010000032.1 GCA_902783665.1 uncultured Lachnospiraceae bacterium
CTGGAAGAACGACGACGATTCCGGCGAGGCGAAGGCCATCAACTACTGGTGGGGCATGTCCTCCGGCGTGGTGGACGTGATCTGCTCACAGAACCTGCCAATAGGAACCCAGCGCCTGGTGGGACTGCTGGAGCATACCATAAAGACCGGGCAGTACAACCCGTTCCAGGGACAGCTGTATTCCCAGACCGGCATCATCCAGAACGACCCGAACGGGATCCTGACTCCGGAACAGGTGCTGGAAATGGACTGGCTCGCGGAAAACGTGACCGGCAGGATCCTGCCGAAGGAGGATCTGCCTGACCAGGTACAGCCGGCCCTGTCCCAGCAGGGCGTGCAGAACAAGAAAGCGGAAAAGGTATGAAAACCCTGTTTCACAGAAAAGAGGAACGACCGAAGAACCTGCGCATCCTCGTGCTTGCGGACGAGGAGTGCGGCTGGTTCTGGGACCATTTCGAGAAGTCCAAGCTGGAAGGCATCGACCTGATCATTTCCTGCGGGGACCTGAATCCGAATTATCTGTCGTTTCTGGCCACCTTTACCACGGCTCCCGTGTACTACGTACACGGGAACCACGACGGGAAATATGAGAAGACACCGCCGGAAGGCTGCGAATGCATCGACGACAGACTGGTGGTCTTCAACGGCGTGCGCATCCTGGGCCTTGGCGGCTCCATGCGTTATTCCGGCGGTCCGCACCAGTACACGGAGCGGCAGATGAACGCCCGGATCCGGAAACTCAGGTTCAGTCTGTTCCGGCACCACGGGTTCGATATTCTTGTTACACATGCTCCGGCCTATCAGCTGAACGACGGCAGGGACCTGCCTCACCAGGGCTTCCGGGGCTTTGTGGACCTGATGGACGAGTACCGTCCGAAGTTCTTTCTGCACGGGCACGTGCACCTTTCCTACAGCCATACCCAGAAACGGGTGGACAGATATCAGGACACCATTGTGATCAACGCCTACGAGCGGTATGTGTTTGACTTCGAAGACGAAGAGATGAGTCCGTTGAAATACGGGAAACCGGTTGGATGAGTCAGAGGGACGTTCACCGTGACTCATTTCGGGCAGTGAGTCAGAGGGACGTTCACCATGACTCATTCGAGGCTGCGGCAGGCCAGCATTGCTGACACTGCCAGGCAGCCAGAATGAGTCATGGTGAACGTCCCTCTGACTCGCTGTCTGAAAATGAGTCACGGTGAACGTCCCTCTGACTCATCCCTATTGTCCCTCCTCTTGCAAAGGCATTTTTCGAATGATATACTGGATACAAGTTTTTGGAAGGACAATTGTGCGTATGATTGTACCGAAAAGAAAGTTGCTTCTGAAGGGAGCCCTGCTGCTCCTCTGCATGATTCTGCTATATACGGGATATGAACTCTATATCCGCGCTTCCTCCGCCGACGCCGTCTGGCCGGAGTACGCGGGAACGGACCTGCGCTATGACGGGAACCTGGTGGTGGACTGCAGTGATCTTTCCCACGGCTATTTTCTGGCCTGGACCGCGTCTCCGACATCCAGCAGGCTGAAGCTGCGTGTCACGCGGGGAGAAATGCAGTTCACCTACGACCTGGACAATACCGGGGAATACGAGGTGTTCCCGCTTCAGCTGGGAAGCGGGGACTACGAGATCTCCCTGTACCAGAACGTGGGCGGCAGCAAGTATGCCTCCGGCGGGAAGATCTGGATCTCCGCATCGCTCTCGGACGAGAATGCGGCATTCCTTGTGCCGAACCAGTATGTGGACTACACGAAGGAGTCCCCATCCGTGGCGAAGGCCGATGAACTGGGCGAAGGAGCCTCCGAGGAGGAGATCTACCAGTCCGTCTGTGATTTTATGGCAGGGGAATTCCTGTATGACTTCGTGCGGGCCACCACCATTTCGCCGGGCGCGCTCCCGGAGGTGGACGAGTGTTACAACAACAAGATGGGAATCTGCCAGGACCTGGCAGCCGTCATGGTGAGCATGCTGCGGACCCAGGGGATCCCGGCCAAACTGATGATCGGCTATATAGGAACCTACTACCATGCCTGGACGGTGTCCGTGGTGAACGGGGAAGAGCGCTTCTTCGACCCGACGGCCGCCATCAACGCGGTGACGGGCGGAGAGTACACAGTGGAGAGATATTACTGACAGGCCGGTGTTATGGCCGCTCCGGTTTCCGGAGGGCTGCCGGATCCGGTCATACATATATAAGATACGAGTTCCTGCTAAATGAGATTAAGATTAGATACAAAGATGAAACAGATAAGATGAACCGGGAGGTTTGAATATGGCTACAAAACGGAACGTGACATCCGCGGAGGTCTCCAGCTTCTGCACCCAGGTGGGGCTGATCCTGAATGCAGGACTTCCTCTTTACGACGGTATGGAGACGCTGGCTGAGACCGCCAGGGACAGCGAATATGCGGACCTGTACGAGTCTGCCAGCCGCGGCGTGACAGAGACGGGGTCTTTGTACGAAGCCCTGAAGAGGGATGAGCGCTGGCCGAAATATCTGGTGGAGATGACCGGCATCGGGGAACAGACCGGTCAGCTTGAGAAGGTGATGACTTCCCTGGCGGACTATTACGACAGGGAGACACATATCCGCTCCGCCGTGGTGCATGCGGTCACCTATCCGCTGGTGCTGGGCGTCATGGTGGTGCTGATCGTCCTGATCATGCTGTGGAAGGTGCTTCCGGTCTTTTCAAGAGTCCTTGCCAGCATGGGCATGGAACTGACGGGAACCGGAAAGATCCTGATGAACCTGGGGTCGGCCGTGGGCTGGGTCGTGCTGGCGCTGGTGGGCCTGATCGTTCTGATCGTGATCGCCGGAGCGCTTCTGATGAGGACTTCGAAAAAAGACGCCGTGCTCGGCGTGGTGCGCCGGCTGTTTCCTTTCATCCGCCGGCTTGGCCTGAAGCTGAACGCCTCCCGCGTGGCGAGCGTACTCTCCATGATGCTCTCCAGCGGCTTTCCGACGGCGGAAGCTTTCCGCATCATGCCGTCCGTGCTTTCTGACGAGGAGACGGCCCGGAAGGTGGAGGGCATCAGGAAAAGCCTGGATGAAGGCGAAGGCCTGGCCGACGCCATTTCCGAATCGAAGCTGTTCGACGGCCTGCACGACCGGATGATCCGCATGGGCGTTGCGGCAGGACGGGAAGAACAGGTGATGGAACGGATCGCGGATATCTACAAGGAAGATGTGGAAGATGGCATCGCCCGTCTGGTGGCGATCATCGAGCCCACGCTGATCGCACTGCTGGCTGTCGTGATCGGCGCCATCCTGCTGTCCGTCATGCTTCCCATGGCCGGCATTCTTTCTTCCATGCTGTAAGAGAAGACGAAGGAGCGAAACATGATCAACCGAAAGGAAATTGCGGCAGGGGCCGTGCTTGTCCTTCTGCTGGCGGGGGTCTGGAACCTGGTCAGCCGGGTGGGAACCGCGCAGCAGAGCGCGCAGACCCAGTTCGTGCACGACGCCGTGCACCGGGCCGCCCTCACCTGTTATGCGGTGGAGGGCGCCTATCCGACGGAACTTTCCTATCTGCGGGAAAACTACGGGCTCGCCTATGACGAATCACATTACCGTGTGACGTACAGCACGTTCGCGTCCAATGTGGTTCCGGATATATACGTGGTGGAACTGGGGGCTGACAGATGATGGGCAGAAGAACCGAGACCAGACACGAAATGCAGGGCATCTTTGTATTTGTCCTGTTGGGGATGTTTGCAGTCATGTCAACACTTCTGGTCCTTCTGGGAGCGCAGATGTACCGGGGGACTGTATCGCATTCCGAAGAGACCGGGCAGGTCAGGGTGCTGACCTCCTATGTGCGCAGCATGGTGCGTGCGCAGGACCAGGAAGGCGCGGTAGGGATCGAACAGTACGGCGACCGGACGGTGCTGGCACTGCATGAAGATCTGGGAACAGAATCCTACGTGACCTGGCTGTATGAATATGAAGGAAACCTGTATGAACAGTTCACGGACAGCGGGCGGGAATTCTCTCCGGCATCCGGCACTGCGATCTGTCCGGCGGGAAGCTTCGAGCCGGTTCTTGAGGACGGCCTGCTGACCATCGGAATGACGGACGCGGACGGGGAAGACTGTACCGTCAGGATCCGTCTGCGGTGTGCGTAAGTCTTTTTTATACTGTAACAAGGTGAGGAATACGATATGGGTAGAAGAAGTCAGTCCAATGTGCTTTTGGTCGAGATCCTGATCGCGGTCCTGTTTTTCATGCTCTCCGCGACGGTTCTCGTACAGGTATTTGCCGCGTCCAGAAGCATGACGGTCCGCGCGGACGCGCAGACCAGAGCGCTGGCGGAGGCACAGAATACGGCCGAAGCGCTGGGGGCTGCGGAAGATGTTGAGGAACTCCTTGCGGAGGAGGGTTTTCTGAAGTCCCACGGAGTATGGACGAAGGAATTTGATACCTATACGCTTTACGTCTCCTGCGAGACGGTGCCGGAAGGGCCCGGAGAGATGCGAAGCGCCCAGGTGCGGGCCTTCTATAAAAACCGGAAACCCCAGGCAGGACCCGCGGGGGATGAGGAAATGTTCTCCCTTCCGGTCGTAAGGTACCAGGGGGTGAACGGATGAGACAGAGAAGCAGAATAGCGATGGGACCGGGTGCCGCTTCCCTGATCCTGATCGTGGTGATCTTAAGCATGAGCGTCCTGGGGATCCTGTCCCTGATGAATTCACGCAATGACATGCGCCTGACGGAGCGCAGCACCCAGGTGATCCGCGCCGTCTATGAACTGAACGAACGGGCGGAGCATTCCCTGGCTGCACTGGACGCCATACTTGCGGAAGCAGAAAAGGAAGAAAACGTCCTTCAGAAGGTGGCCGAAAACCTGCCCGAAGGCATGCAGATGAACGGAAGCGTCATTTCCTGGACGGAGACTGACGGGCTTCGCACCCTCGACTGCGCGGTGGAACTTCACCCCGGCAGCACGGGGGAGAGATTCACCTGGCTGGTACACCGCCTGACGGCGATCACGGAGGAAGTATGGGATTTCTGACAGAACTGCTGAAAAAAGCATATGATATGAAAGGTTCGGATGTTTTTATCGTGCCGGGGGCCCAGGTCACCTGCAAGGTGAAGGGGGAGATGATCCCGCTTTCGGAGGAGATCGTGAAGCCGGACGGGACGGAAGCCCTGATCAGGGAGGCTTATCAGCTGGCCGGCAGGGATATCGCCCTTCTTCGCGCCGAAGGGGACGACGATTTTTCCTTTGCCATCCGCGATGTCAGCCGGTTCCGCTGCAACGCGTATTATCAGCGCGGAACCATTGCCGCCACCTGCCGGATGATCGCCTTCGGTCTTCCGGAGCCGAAACAGCTGGGCATACCGGACCTGGTGATCGAGCTGGCGCGGCACCGCAACGGGATGATCCTGGTGACAGGCCCCGCGGGAAGCGGAAAAAGCACCACGCTTGCCTGTATGGTGGACTGGATCAACAGCAGCCGCAGCGGCCACATCGTGACCATCGAGGACCCTATCGAGTACCTGCACAGACACAAAAAATGTGTCGTGAGCCAGCGGGAGGTCCCAAGCGACGCGCCCACCTTTGCCAGAGCCCTTCGAGCAGCGCTGCGGCAGGCGCCGGATGTGATCATGCTGGGTGAAATGCGTGACCTGGAGACCATACGCACGGCCATCACCGCGGCGGAGACCGGACATCTGGTCCTTTCCTCCCTGCATACCACCGGCGCGGCCAAGACGGTGGACCGTATCCTGGATACATTCCCGCCGGAGCAGCAGGCGCAGGTGCGCATTCAGCTCTCCATGGTGCTGAGGGCCGTGGTATCCCAGCGCCTGATCCCCAAAAAGGACGGCGGCCAGGCCGTGGTATTTGAAGTGATGACCGTGAATCCGGCGGTGCAGAACCTGATCCGGGACGGCAGGACCCACCAGATCGACAACGCCATCTTCGGCGGAGCAAACCAGGGAATGATCTCCATGGACGCCGAACTTCAGAAGATGTACCGTTCCGGCATCATCACGAAGGAGACGGCGCTGCTGTACGCGGTCAGCCCGGAAACGCTGGCTAAGCGGCTGATCTGATGGTTTGTGCGGCAGGTATCAGGGAAATTAAGAAAAATCGTAAACGGGCGGTGCCCTTTCGTGACCAGGAGGTAACAGATGCTGACTGTAGATAATTTGAAAAGCCTTGGCGTAAATGTGGAGGAAGGCCTCGGACGATGCCTGAACAACGAAACCTTCTATCTGAAACTGGTGGGCATGGGCCTCTCTGACGCTCACTTTGAGGAACTGCGCCACGCGCTGGATGCAGGCGATACAAAGACGGCCTTTGAGGCGGCGCACGCGCTGAAGGGCGTGATCGCCAACCTTTCTCTGACGCCCATCCTGACCCCGCTTTCGGAGATGACGGAAGCTCTGAGGGGACAGACGGGACCGGTGGATGTGGAGGAACTGTACGGGCAGATGAAGGAAGCTCTGGATGCTGCCAGAGCACTGCTTTAAAAGCCGGTTTCCGAACAACTGTAGATCCGGCTGCTGAAACTTTCACTTTTAAGTATTGTCATAGTATGTTATATTACAGTCACAGATCTTTTGTCAGGGTCTGTGACATTTCTTTTTTAGAGGAGGAGACTATGAAGAAAAGGTTGGCAAGAAAAGGAATGGCCATGCTCTGTGCTGCGGCAATGATTCTTGGCGGCAGTACGTTTGCACTGGCAGGAGAACCCGTAAAGGCGACCGGAACAGGAACCGGCATTGATGGAGATGTTGTAGTAGAAGTGGAAGCTGACGCGGAGCAGATCTATTCCGTAACCGTCACACAGCAGAACGAGACTCCGGGCATTGGATCCAACGCAGTTGATCAGATCCCCGCGGCCATCGTTGAAGAACAGACACTGGACGTGGACGATGTGACGGGTGCTACAGTCACCAGTACCGCCATCAAGGACGCCGTGAAGGAGGCCCTTGAATCCGCAGGTCTTGATCCGGCATCCTATACCGGAAGCGGAGAAGCGGAAGAAGAATCAGCTGCTCCTGCAGAAGATGTCGTGATCGACACGGATGTTGTGGTAGTCGGTGCCGGCGGTGCCGGAATGACCGCAGCCATCGTTGCGAAGGATGCAGGCAAAGAAGTTGTTGTTCTGGAAAGCCAGGCCATGGTCGGCGGAAACTCCGTACGTTCCACCGGCGGACTGAATGCCGCAAAGACGGACAAACAGGACCAGAACGAGTTTGACGAGGCAGCCGGCGTTGAGAAACAGCTGGAGGCAGCTGCGGCGAACTATGCCGACAACGAGACCATCACTGCTCTGGCAGAGACCGTTGCACAGCAGTGGGCAGATTATCAGGCAAATCCGGAAGGATACTTCGATTCCGTAGAGCTTTTTGAGCTGGATACCATGATCGGCGGAAAAGGAATCAACGATCCGGAACTGGTGGCGACTCTCTGTGAGAACAGCGCAGACGGCATTGCATGGCTGGAATCTATCGGTGCTCCGCTGGACAGCGTTTCCAGCTTTGGCGGCGCTTCCGTCAAGAGAATCCATCGTCCTCTGGACGGCGACGGAAAAGTTGTCTCCGTAGGCGCATACATTGTCCCGATCCTGCAGCAGAACCTGGAAGACCGTGAGATCAACCTGATGCTGAACACCACAGCCGAAGAGATCCTGGTCGAGGACGGCAAGGCAGTAGGCGTCAAAGCAACCGGCGAAAACGGTGAAACCGTGACTGTCAACGCGAAGGCTGTTGTCCTTGCGACTGGCGGATTCGGCGCGAACCTTGAAAAAGTTGCAGAACTGAAACCGGAACTGAAAGGCTTCATGACCACGAACGCACCGGGCATCCTGGGCCAGGGTATCGAAATGGCGGAAGCTGTCGGCGCGGCAACGGTAGATATGGACCAGATCCAGATCCATCCCACCGTTCAGGCTGACACGGCTTCTCTGATCACGGAAGGCCTGCGCGGCGACGGCGCTATCCTTGTCAATGAAGAAGGCCTTCGTTTCATCGATGAAGTAGGAACCCGTGATGTTGTCTCCGCTGCCGAGATCGCACAGACGAACAGTCACAGCTGGCTGGTGGTCGACCAGGCCATGGCTGACGCTTCCAGCGTTATTCAGGGCTACATCAGCAGAGGACTGACCGTGACCGGTGAGACCTATGAAGAGCTGGCGGAAGCTGCACAGATCGATGCGGCCGCATTTGCCGAGACCATGGAAAAATGGAACGGCTATGTGGAAGCCAAGGAAGATCCGGACTTCGGCCGCACCAGCTTCGCGAACCCGCTGAACACAGCTCCCTACTATGCCATCAATGTGACTGCAGGTATCCACCATACCATGGGCGGTCTGAAGATCGACACATCCGCAGAAGTGCTTAATACCGACGGAGAAGTGATCCCCGGACTGTTCGCGGCAGGCGAAGTGACCGGCGGCGTACACGGCGCGAACCGTCTTGGCGGCAACGCGGTTGCCGACTTCACCATCTTCGGTAAGATCGCAGGCGAGAGCGCTGCAGCATACGCAGAATAAAGAATGTAAAGAATTGAAGAGTTAATCAGCATTATCCGGCAGAAGGACCGCGGTGCGCAGGCACCGGCAGTCCTTCTGCGCGTTATACCGCTGTCAGGCGGAGAAAAGGAGATCTGTTCAGATATGGAGAAGATGGAGAGAATTGCCAGTTTCTGTGTGGACCACACCAAACTTAAACGGGGGATCTACCTTTCCAGACAGGACGGCGACGTGCTTACGTGGGATGTGCGCATGAAGGAGCCGAACAAGGGGGATTACCTTTCGACCGGAGCACTGCATACCATCGAGCACCTGTTTGCCACCTATGCGCGCAACAGCCGCCATAAGGACGGTGTGATCTATGTCGGCCCCATGGGCTGCCGTACCGGTTTCTATTTTATCTCCCGCGGTCTTTCGGACGGGGATGTCCTAGACTGTGTGCGGGAATCCTTCCGCTTCATGTCGGAATACGAAGGAGACATTCCGGGCGCCAGCATTGAGGAGTGCGGAAACTATCTGGATCAGGACCTTGAAGGCTGCAGGGCGGAGGCTTCTGCCTATCTGGCGGTCCTGGAAGGCCTGACGCCCGGGGATATGCGGTATACGTATTATCTGTAAAAACGTGAAGGCCGGCAGTGCGGCAGACAGCCGCCGGCTGCAATACGGGAGAGTCAGGAACGGCAGACAACTTTGGCCGCGCAGTCTTGCAGGATGAGTACACGTGATGATATAATCAGGTCAGTTCCATTCTGACCGGATCCGTTCCGGCCGGAAAAGCACAAAACCATTTTTAACACCTGAAAGGAGAAACAACATGAAATACGAATGTGAACCGTGCGGATACATTTATGATCCCGAGACCGGCGATCCCGATGGCGGAATCGCTCCCGGAACCGCTTTCGAAGATATCCCCGACGACTGGGTATGTCCGATCTGCGGCGCAGGCAAGGATGCATTTGTACCGGCTGAGTAAATGAACTTAGGAGTGGGACAGAGGGACGTTCGCCTTTGTCCCATTTTTTGTCCCTTTTAAAAAATGGGACAAAGGCGAACGTCCCTCTGTCCCACTCTGTTTTTAAAGCGATATTGACATATTTCCTCTGCTATCTTAAAATGGTTTTGGTAGTTGTAAACAAATATTAATAAAAAAGGAGTGATTTGATTATGAAAAAGCTGACATCAGTTCTGCTCTCGGCAGCCATGGTTATGAGCATGGGCATGGGAACGGCCGTGACCGCTTCCGCGGAGGAGGATATCACACTGGACGTCATCATCTGCCAGTATGGTCCGAATACCAACGAATGGTTCCTGGGCTCAGGCATGGACGGCACGAACTTCGTGGATAAGTTCGAAGCGGAGAACCCGGGCATCAAGCTGAACCTGGATGTTGTGTCCTGGAACGACGTTTATACAGAAGTGGATACCCGCCTTGCCAACAACAACGCGCCGGACATCCTGAACATCGACGTATTCGCGAACTACGCGAATGAGGGACTGCTTCTTCCGGTCTCTGATTACTGCCCGGAAGAGCTGTATGACGATTTCTTCCCGTCCTTTATCGACCAGTCCGTGATCGACGGCACCGTATGGGCTGTTCCGGATCTGGCGTCCGCCCGCGCGCTGTACTACAACGTGGACATCTTTGAAGAGGTCGGCATCGAAGTTCCCACCACATGGGCAGAACTGGAAGATGCCTGCCAGGCCATCATCGATTTCTATGACGGCGAAATCTATCCGTGGGGCATCGATATGACCACAGACGAAGGCCAGGCTGCATTTGCCTACTACACATGGGGCAACGGCGGCGGATTCGTGGACGAGAACGGTGAGTGGGCCGTCAACTCCGAAGAGAACGCAGAAGCCATCAACTTCGCTCTGAGCCTGGTGGACAACGGATTCACAAACCCGAACCCGGCTACCCAGACACGTTATGACCTTCAGGATATGTTCGCGGCCGGCAAGCTGGCCATGGTCATCGCTCCGAACTCACTGCCTACTTATGTAGCAGATAAGGGCGGCGAGATCAACATGGCGACCGCCGGAATTCCTGCCAACGAAGGCAAGACATCCTCTTCCGTAGGCGTTATGGACCGCGTCATGGCATTCAAGGATGACTCCGCTCCGGACCAGGATGCCCGTAACGAAGCCATTGGCAAGTTCCTGACCTTCTTCTACGATCCGGAAAACTATGTAGGCTGGGTCAGCATGGAAGGTTTCCTGCCGGCAGTTTACTCCGCAGTGGAATCTCTTGTAGCTGCAGATCCGTCCTTCGGCGCATGGCTGAACGTACTTGACAGCTGTCAGTTCTATCCGACCGCGAAGGCCGAATGGGATCAGGTTAAGCAGGGCGTTATCGCTGCTGAACAGAACGCTTTGACAGGCGCCGATATCCAGGAGGAACTGGATGCGCTGCAGACACAGCTGGTCGGCTGACAGACGCCCGGATCAGCCGGAAAGGCATTGTGTGGATCTGTCTGAGGGCATCAGGCCGGCAGGCGGAAAAGCACTGTATTCTGAAAAATGTTATAAGAAGATGTTGACTGCGGATCTGATGTGCGGTGCCTCATGAAGCTGCCGTACAGAGGACAGGGCGGTGATGCCCTGTCCGTCAGATCCGCAGGTCTGTATTTCACAGAGGCAAACATCACAGAGGTAGACAGATGAACAGCAAAAAAAGAAAACGCAGCCTGGAACCGTATCTCTGGCTGCTTCCCAGTATCCTGCTGATCGGGATCTTTGTTGTATTTCCAATCATAATTGTCTTCAGGCTGTCCTTCAGCGAGATCTCCAAGGCGGGTATCGTGGGAGGCTTTGCCGGGCTGGACAATTATAAGGAAGCGGTAAGCCTTCCGGCGTTCCCCACTGTTATGAAGAATACTTTCTGGTGGGTTCTGTCGGTGGTAGGACTGTCCACGCTGCTGGGCTTCATTGCCGCGCTGCTTCTGAACCAGAAATTCAAAGGGAGAAAGATCGCCAGGTCCATCCTGATCTTTCCATGGGCTACTTCGCTGGTCATCCAGGCTTCGGTGTGGAACTATATCATCAAGTATGAGTACGGCAGTCTGAACAACGTACTGCTGAACCTGGGCATCATCCGGCAGGCAGTGAACTGGAGGTCCTCCTACCAGATCGAATTCGTATGGGAGTGCGCGGTGGGTATTTTTGTCACCATTCCCTTTGTCACCTTCTGCGTGCTGTCCGGCCTTCAGTCCATCGATGAGGCGCTGTACGAATCGGCCACGGTGGATGGCGCCGGGTTCTGGCACAAGCTGTTCTCCATTACCCTGCCTCTGGTCCGTCCGTCGCTCTCCGTGAGCACGGTGCTGAACATTATCTATGTATTCAACTCATTCCCCATCGTCTACACGATGACGAAGGGAGCTCCCGCCAACAAGACGGACACCATGATCACCTTCCTGTACATGCTGAACTTTTATGACAGAAAGAAAGGGCCGGCCAATGCCCTTTCCGTGATCGGGTTCCTGATCCTGTGCTTCTGTGCCGGGATCTACATGATCACGGTGATGAGAAAGGAGGAGGAGACGCTGTGAAAAACATCAGTGTTCGCAGACAGAACTTCACGGCGCTGGCGCTCCTTCTGGCAGGGGCCGTGCTGTTCGTTCTGTTTCTGAATGCACCGCTGTATACATTCAAGGCCAGCGTATACACAAAAAAATCCTCCAATACCTTTGTCGGGGATGAAAAATATCAGGAAGTGCTGGCAGAAGTGCAGGCCGAAGCCGCCCGGTACGAGGAGGAAGGTTTTGAAGCCTCCATCAGCGAGACGGTGACGGAACGTGTTAATTCCAAAGGGGAGAAGACATCCCTGGTGGCATTTTCCATCGACCAGACTTTCACCAGGAATCTGTGGGATTTTATGCGATCATCGCTTCCGTCCGCCCATGTGATCCGCGCCATGCTGATCTGTCTGGGGCTGGCAGTGATCTTTGCCGCTGCGGGATGCATGGGTACCATGGACACGCCGTACAGGTACCTGAAAAGCAGCACCGGCGTTCTGCGCAGTGTCCCCATTCTGCTGATTCTGGCGGATATGGTACTGCTTCCGGTCTTCGTGCTGATGAATAATGTGACTTTCTGGCGGAAGATCAGCCTGTTTAACGAGGAGCTGCTGACGGAAGGGAAAGAGGAACTGTTCGGAAAGATCGACCGCTTCCTGTTCGGCGGACAGATGGGGGACAAGATCGACACGGCACTGAAGAATCTGGACATGCAGCATTCCCGCCTCCTCTGGGCGCTGCTGCTGTTCCTTCTGCTGGCCTTGGTATCGGCCATCTGGCTTCGCCATGGAAGACTGAAGAATACCATTCTCCGCATTCTGCTGTATGCGGTGGTGCTGGTGATCTGCGTTGTCACGCTGTATCCCTACTATGTCATGCTGGTATCGGCGTTCCGCTCCAACGCGGAGACGCTGGACATGTATTTTCTGCACATGTTCCCGACAAAATGGATCTGGAGCAATCTGACGGATATTGTAAACCGCGGAGTTCCGAGGTTCCTGCTGAACTCCTGCATCATTGCCGGCGGTGCGACGGTACTGGCCATGCTGTGCGGGATACCGGCCGCCTACGCGATGGCGCGCATGGATTTCAAGGGAAAGAAGGCCTTCCTTGGTTTCGTGATCATGAGCCAGATGTTCTCGCCGGTGGTGCTGCTGATCGGCATTGCCCAGCTGATGAACAATCTGCATCTGTACGACAACCTTCTGGGGCTGGTCTTTGTGAACGCGGCCTTCAACCAGGCCTTCGCGGTCTGGCTGCTTCGCGGCACGTTTATCGCCATTTCTCCGGATATGGAGCTGGCGGCGAAGATCGACGGATGCAATACGGCCGGTTCGCTGATCCACGTGCTGATCCCAATGGCCATGCCCGGCATTGTGACCACGCTGATCTTCGTGTTCATCAATGCCTGGAACGAATATACCATCTCGACCGTGCTCATCTCCACGGCGTCCAACCGGCCCATCACGGTAGGCATCACACAGTTCTCGTCCTTCAACATGATTGAATGGCAGTATCTGTTCGCGGCTTCGCTGCTGGCTACCATTCCTGTGGTCATCCTGTTCATGGCCATCGAGAAGCACCTGACGGGCGGGCTTACCTCCGGAGGAGTGAAGGGATAAGAAGAGGCCCGGCTGAAAAGATGAGTCTCACAGTGAGAGACCGGACGTATGAGGAAGAGACATCAGGAAGAGAACTCAGGAAAAGACAGAAAACTACAGTCATAAGGACGTAAAAAAGTCTGCCGCATCAGAGAAGATGCGGCAGACTTTTTTTACCTGTGAATAAACAGATTTGTGAACATATGGATTTGTGAACACATTACCTGCTGCACAGAACAGGATTCACAAGGCCAGATGCCCCCTGCACAAGACGGTTCGCCGGGAAAGATCATTTTCAGAAATAGCACGCCGCCAGCTTTTCCAAGGCAGGCATGGATCTGCGGATCATGTCGGTGGACACGCAGTAGGAGATGCGGACAAAGCCGGGGGTGCCGAAACTGTCGGCGGGAACCAGCAGCAGGTCGAACTCCTTGGCCTTCTCGCAGAATTCGCCGGCGTCCTCGACGGGCGATTTCATGAACAGGTAGAAGGCTCCGTCCGGATGAATACAGGTGAAGCCGAGCTCCGTCAGGCCGTTGTAGATCAGGTCGCGGTTCTCCTTGTAGACGGCCAGATCCGACACCTGTCCGGTGCAGGTCTCGATGACATGCTGCATCAGGCTTGGCGCGCAGACATAGCCCAGGGCTCTTCCGGCACCGCAGACTGCCGCATAGATATCAGCGGAATCCGCGATGCAGTCCGGGACCAGAATGTATCCGATCCTTTCTCCGGGAAGGGAGAGGGACTTGCTGTAGGAATAGCAGACGATGGTGTCCTGATAGAAGTTCGGCAGATAGGGAACTTCAATGCCGTCGTATACAAGTTCGCGGTAGGGTTCGTCCGCGATCAGATAGACCGGATGCCCCGTCTTTTCTTCATGTGCCTTCAGGACAGCCGCCAGCTTCTCAACGGTCTCCCGGGTATAGACCACACCGGAGGGGTTGTTGGGAGAGTTGACGATGACGGACTTCGTGGCAGGGGAGAGGGCTGCTTCCAGGGCGTCAAAATCGATCTGGAAGGTGGCCGGATCGGAAGATACCTTCACCAGCCTGGCCCCGGTGGTCTCCACGAACACCTGGTATTCCGGGAAGAAAGGCGTGATGGCGATCACTTCGTCCCCGGGCGTATAAAGCGCGGTCAGCACGATCTTCAGGGAAGCGGCCGCACCGCAGGTCATATACAGGTTCTCTTTTCTGAAGGAGGTACCGAAGCGCGCGTTCAGGTCCGCAGCGACAGCCGCGCGGGTGTTGGCGTCCCCCTGGGCGGATGTATAGCCGTGCAGATAGGAATCGCTCTGTGTGTCAAGCAGCTTCCGGATGGCATTGTTCACATCGGCCGGTGCCGGTACATTGGGGTTTCCCAGGCTGAAATCAAAAACGTTCTCAGCCCCGATCTGCGCCCTGCGTATGTTTCCGAATTCAAAAATATCGCGGATCACGGACCGTTTGTTTCCCAGTTCCTTCATTGTTTCGTTGATCATTGGACGGGTTCCTCCTGTTGTTTTAATTGTGCCGCCGCCATTTCGATCCCGTGGTGGTCGTCCCCGAGAAGCCGGTTGACGCGGCTGATGGTGACCGTGGAAGCACCGGTCTCCTTCGCAATTTCCTGATAGGTGTGCTTGTCCAGAAGACGCAGCCCCACATCCAGCCGCTGGGCCAGGGACAGAAGTTCGTTTACGGTACAGATGTCCTCGAAGAATGTATAGCATTCATCAAGGCTTTTCAGATTCAGAATGGCTTTAAATAACTGATCTACAGCTTCAGACTTTACCTGTTTCTTCATACGGATCTCCTTATTTGATAGGAAAATAGTATTGTTCTCAGTCTGTTCTGCATGGATTTTGAAATGTGATAAATAACTGAGACGGTTTCTCATCATTTATACTAACACGTTAAAGTGTGAAAAGCAAGAATTTGCGCTTGCAATTCCGGGAGAGATGCGTTATTCTTTATTGAGTCAACGCTTTGATGCGGACAAGTGTTGAAATACGGCGGGAGAGTTTCAGCCGTACCGGATCCGCAAGTTCTATGAAACGAGGGAGAATCCTATGGCAATCAAGATTTTTATGCTGCTGGTGTTTTTTGCAATCATGATCGGAATCGGTTTTTACTGCCGTAAGCATTCGATGGACGTGAACGGATTCGTGCTCGGCGGACGGTCGGTGGGACCGTGGCTGACAGCTTTCGCATATGGAACTTCTTATTTTTCGGCCGTCATCTTCGTGGGCTACGCCGGACAGTTCGGCTGGAAGTACGGCATCGCCTCCACCTGGGTGGGAATCGGGAACGCCCTGATCGGCTCTCTGCTTGCCTGGGTGATCCTCGGCAGACGTACCCGCATCATGACGCAGCATCTGAATTCTGCCACCATGCCGCAGTTTTTTGAGGCGCGCTTCGGAAGTCCGGCCCTGAAGGTGGCTGCTTCCGTCGTAACCTTCATTTTCCTGATCCCCTACACGGCCTCTCTGTACAACGGTCTTTCCAGACTGTTCGGAATGGCATTCAAGATCGACTACTCCGTCTGCGTTATCGTGATGGCGGTCCTTACCGGCATCTATGTAATCGCCGGAGGATACATGGCGACGGCCATCAATGACTTTGTTCAGGGCATCATCATGCTGTTCGGCATCTGTGCTGTTGTCGGGGCAGTGCTGAAGAGCCAGGGCGGTTTCCTGGCCGCGCTGGACGGCATGGGCCGCGTGGTGGACGAGTCCGTCTCCACAACACCCGGTGTGTTCGCCTCCTTCTTCGGACCGGACCCCGTGAATCTTCTGGGCGTCGTCCTTCTGACTTCTCTGGGTACCTGGGGACTTCCGCAGATGGTCCAGAAATTCTATGCCATCAAAAGTGAAAAATCCATTTCGGCAGGAACCATCATCTCTACGTTCTTTGCCTTCGTGGTGGCCGGCGGCTGCTATTTCCTGGGCGGCTTCGGCAGACTGTTCTCCGATAAGATCGACATTGCGGCAAACGGCTTCGATTCCGTGGTGCCCACCATGCTTTCCGGTCTGCCGGACATCCTGATCGCGGTGGTCGTGATCCTGGTACTCTCCGCCTCTATGTCCACTCTGTCCTCACTGGTCCTTACTTCCAGCTCCACGCTGACCCTGGACCTGCTGAAGGGACACCTGATCAAGGAGATGGACGAAAAGAAGCAGGTCTTCATCATGCGGGTACTGATCGTGGTATTTGTGGCCATCTCCGTGGTGATCGCCATTATCCAGTACCGCTCCAACGTGACCTTCATCGCGCAGCTGATGGGCGTATCCTGGGGAGCCCTTGCCGGCGCCTTCCTGGCTCCGTTCCTGTATGGCCTGTACTGGAAGGGCGCTTCCAGAGCCAGCGTGTGGTGCAGCTTTATCTTTTCCACTGTCGTCATGCTGGCGAACATGATGGCGCGCAGCAGCTTCCCGGCCATGCTCCAGTCTCCGATCAATGCCGGCGCTTTCTGCATGATCGCGGGTCTTGTCATTGTCCCGGTGGTCTCCGTCTTTACGCCGAAGCCGGATAAAAAAGTGGTGGATGATGCCTTCGCGTGCTATGATGAGAAAGTTCTTGTGCCGCAGAGCAGCGCGCTTGGCGAGCATGAAAAATAAGAAGCACAACGCCCTGATCCGGACGGGTACTTAAGACAAAGCAGCGGCCGGAATCCGTGCTGGTATAAAAGACAGGGATGTGCACGGAATCCGGGCCGGTACATAAGACAGGGCTGCGCACGGGAGACAAAGCGGATAATCTCATTTTGCTTTGCTTCCTGTGCCGCAGCCTTTCAGGCTTTATGATAAAGAAAAAAGGAAAGAGGAAAAACGCGGATGGTCATAGACATTCATACACACACATTTCCCGAGAAGATCGCGGCGCGCACCATCGATTCCCTGAGCCATGCGGCCCATCTGCTGCCGCATACCGACGCGACAAACCAGGGCCTCCTGTCTTCCATGGAGAAGGCGGGTGTGGACATGTCCGTCGTTCTGCCGGTGGCCACCTCTGCGAGGCAGGTGGAGAAGGTGAACGATGCTTCCGCCAGGCTGAACCTGGAATTTCCGGGAAAGCTGGTCTCCTTCGGCTGCATGCATCCGGACCATGAAAACTGGTACGAAGAACTTGGAAGAATAAAGGAACTTGGCCTGCCCGGCATCAAGGTGCACCCGGTATACCAGGGCGTGGATATCGATGACGTGAGATTCCTGCGCATCTTTGACCGTGCGGCGCAGCTGGGACTGGCCGTCATTACGCATGCGGGCCTTGACATCGGTTTTCCGGGCGTGGTCCACTGTTCGCCTCAGA
This sequence comes from uncultured Lachnospiraceae bacterium, assembly GCA_902783665.1. GTDB lineage: Bacteria > Bacillota > Clostridia > Lachnospirales > Lachnospiraceae > Choladousia. The sequence goes on from CACZSG010000032.1 coordinate 17,894, forward strand.
TGTGCAGACATGTGGTGGAGAAAGTAGGAGAATTCCGGCTGATCCTGGCCCACATGGGCGGATGGAAGAACTGGGAGGAGGTCCCGCAGGAACTGGCGGGGACGGGCGTATATCTGGACACAGCCTTTTCCACCGGTGTGTTCCATCCCATGCAGGACGGGTACTGGCGGGAAGAAGAGACAGAGATGATGAACGCGGAGCAGTTCATGAAACTGGTCCGCGCATTCGGAGCGGACCGTATTCTGTACGGCAGTGACAGTCCGTGGTCCCCGCAGGCGGAGGGGCTGGCATTTCTGCGCAGCCTGCCGCTTGCCGCGAAAGAACTCGATATGATACTGGGAGAAAACGCCCTCCCGTTTCTGCAACAGGGCAGCCCTTACTGAAGGGCGGTCCACAGCGTTCCGTCGGACTCGATGGAGTAGTTGTGCTCGCTCAGACGGATGGTGTTTTCCGAGATGAAGTCGAACCGGCATTCGGAACCGTCTTCCAGCGTGAAGGTGATGTAATATCCCATGTCCGCCAGATGGCTGCCGGCATTGCCTACGATGATGACATTGCTCAGGGAGGCATAGATCTCCTGGATCTTTTCGGGATCCTCCACGGTCACGGGGGCCGGAAGCCCTTCCGTTTCATCGGAAAGCACCGGCTTTCCGTACACCCAGGTCACCTTCACCGGATACTTGCCGCCGTCTACGCTTGCCTTCAGGGCCGCCGTCTCCGCGCGCTGGTCAAAATGAAAAAGGAACCCTGCAACATTGTCATCGACGGTCTTCTGCTGGATCTCCGACTTCCGGCTGCAGCCGGTCATGGTGCAGGAAAGACAGGCCAGCCCGAGGGAGAGGGCAAGCAGAGCCGCGGATTTTGCGGCTTTCTTTGAAAAGCCGGTCTTAACTGGTTTCATGTGGACACCTCCGTTCACAGGTTTCTCTTGTCAAGAAGTTAAAGTTTTATTATACTAAAGTGAAATGAATACTGCGGTCATCACACAGTGACGGAAAACATGGCCTTAGGACCGCAGGATCGTCATCGAAGGAGGACAACGCTGATGTCAAATCACAAAGAGTTGATGCTGGGCAACAAAGCGGTCGCCCGCGGACTGTACGAAGCCGGAGTCTGTTTCATCTCCAGCTATCCCGGGACGCCCAGCACGGAAATCACGGAAGAAGCTGTGAAGTACGATGAAATCTACTGCGAATGGGCACCGAATGAAAAAGTGGCCATGGAATCTGCCTTCGGGGCATGTCTTGCAGGCAGAAGATCTTTCTGCGCGCAGAAACATGTAGGCCTGAATGTTGCCGCAGACCCACTCTACACCATGTCTTACACCGGTGTCAATGCCGGACTGGTGATCGCAGTAGCGGATGACGCGGGCATGCATTCCTCTCAGAACGAGCAGGACAGCCGCCATCATGCCATCGCCGCAAAGGTCCCCATGCTGGAGCCGTCGGACTCGGCGGAAGCGCTGGCTTTTACAAAAGAGGCCTTTGAAATTTCCGAAAAATTTGACACGCCGGTGCTGATCAAGATGTGCACCAGAGTTTCCCACTCCCAGTCCGTGGTGGAGACGGGAGAGCGGAACGTTCCTCTGAAAACATATGAAAAGAATATCGCCAAGTATGTGATGATGCCCGGAAACGCGAAGAAGCGCCATCCCATCGTGGAAGCGCGCACAAAAGCGCTGACGGAGTTTGCCGAGACTACGGACCTGAACCGTGTGGAAATGGGCGGCACAGCCCTTGGCATTATTACATCCTCCACCTCCTACCAGTACGTGAAGGAAGTGTTCGGAGATGATGCCAGCATCCTGAAACTGGGCCTGGTCAATCCGCTTCCCGAAAAGCTGATCCGTGACTTCGCCGCCAGGGTGGAGCGTTTGGTCGTGGTGGAAGAGCTGGACCCCGTCATTGAGAACCATGTACGGGCTCTCGGCCTTGAAGTATCAGGCAAGGACCTGCTTCCCATGGTGGATGAATTCTCCCAGAACCTCATCGCCGAGACGCTGGGACAGCCGGTTCCGGATTTCAGAACCCTGGATGAGGCAATTCCGCCCCGTCCGCCCGTCATGTGCGCCGGATGTCCGCACAGAGGCCTGTTCTATACGCTGAAGAGAAACAACTGCACCGTGCTCGGCGACATCGGCTGCTATACTCTTGGAGCAGTCCAGCCCCTTGGCGCCATCGAGATGACCCTGTGCATGGGCGCCTCCATCGGTGCGCTGCACGGCTTCAACAAGATGCTGGGCAAGGAGAGTGAAGGAAAGACCGTTGCCGTCATCGGAGACTCCACCTTCATGCACTCCGGCATGACCGGACTGGCCAATGTGGCTTACAACCAGTCCAACTCCACCATCATCATCGTGGACAACTCCATCACCGGCATGACCGGCCATCAGCAGAACCCGACCACCGGCTACAACATCAAGGGAGACCCCGCCGGAAAGATCGATCTGGAGGCACTCTGCCGCGCCATGGGCTTTGAGCGTGTCCGCGTGGTAGACCCCTACAACCTGGAACAGTGCGACAAGGTACTGAAGGAAGAACTTGCGGCAGAGGCACCCTCTGTCATCATCTCCCGCAGGCCCTGCGCCCTGCTGAAATATGTGAAGCACCAGCCGCCGCTTACCGTGGATACGGAAAAGTGCATCGGCTGCAAATCCTGTATGCGTGTCGGCTGCCCGGCCATCTCCATGAAGAACGGAAAGGCAGCCATTGACAATACCCTGTGCGTGGGCTGCGAAGTCTGCAGCCAGCTGTGCAGAAAAGACGCGCTCGTCTCTCACAGGAAGGAGGCCTGAAGATGGAAACAAAGAATATCATGATCGTAGGCGTAGGCGGCCAGGGATCACTGCTGGCCAGCAAACTGCTGGGCCATCTTCTGCTTTCCCGGGGCTATGACGTGAAGGTCTCGGAAGTGCACGGCATGTCGCAGCGCGGCGGCAGCGTGGTTACCTATGTGCGTTACGGAGACAGGGTCTGCTCCCCGGTGATCGACCGCGGACAGGCGGATTTCATCGTCTCCTTCGAGCTTCTGGAAGCTGCCAGATGGCTTCCCTATCTGAAAAAGGACGGCGTGATCGTCACGAATACACAGCAGATCGACCCCATGCCGGTCATCACCGGCGCGGCGCAGTATCCGGAGCAGCTGGTGGAAAAGCTGAACGCGACGGGCGCCCGGGTGGATGCCTTCGACTGCCTGAAGCTGGCCGAGGAGGCCGGCTCCTCAAAGGCAGTGAATATTGTGCTGCTGGGCCGTCTCTCCCACTATTTTGATCTCCCGGAAGATGCCTGGATGGCTTCCCTGGAAGCGAATGTTCCGGCAAAATTCCTTGAAATGAATAAAAAAGCGTTTCAGCTGGGAAAGAACTCGTAAACTACGCGCTGCTGGAAAGGAATGACTATGGAAAGGTACTATCAGAAAGAAATTGAATGCGCTTCCCGCGAAGAGATCAAGGCGATCCAGGACGAGAAGCTGGTAAAACAGGTGCAGCATGTCTGGGACAGTGTGCCTTATTACCGGAAGCTAATGGAAGAAAAAGGCGTTACGCCCGCGGATATCAGATCTGCAGACGACCTGCATAAACTTCCTTTTATTTCCAAGGCGGATCTGCGAGAGGCATATCCGTACGGACTGGTAGGCATGCCGCTGAAGGACTGTGTCCGTATCCAGTCTACCTCTGGTACCACCGGCAGACGTGTGGTCGCGTTCTACACCCAGCACGACATTGATCTCTGGGAGGACTGCTGTGCCCGTGCCATCATGGCAGCCGGCGGCACCGACGAGGATGTCTGCCAGATATCCTACGGCTACGGCCTGTTCACGGGCGGCCCCGGCCTGAACGGCGGTTCCCACAAGGTGGGATGCCTCACGGTGCCGACAAGTTCCGGCAATACGGACCGTCAGATCATGTTCATCATGGACCTTCATACGACGATCCTCTGCTGCACGCCCAGCTATGCGGCCTACCTTGGCGAGCGCATGAAAGAGATGGGCTACGGGCCGGACGATATTCCGCTGAAAGCGGGTATTTTCGGCGCGGAGGCATGGAGCGAGGAGATGCGCCGCGACATTGAGAAGACGCTTGGGATCAAGGCATATGACATTTATGGTCTGACCGAGCTTTCCGGCCCCGGCGTTGCCTTCGAATGTTCCGCCCAGGCCGGCATGCATATCAACGAGGACCATTTTATTGCCGAGATCATAGATCCGGATACCGGAGAAGTGCTTCCGGAGGGAAGCCAGGGTGAACTGGTATTTACCTCTCTGGACAAAGAAGCCTTCCCGCTTCTGCGTTACCGTACAAGGGATATCTGACAGCTGACCAGGGAAAAATGTTCCTGCGGACGTACCCACGTCAGGATGGCGAAGCCGAAGGGACGTACCGACGACATGCTGATCATCCGCGGTGTCAATGTATTCCCGAGCCAGATCGAGACAGTTCTGCTGAACAACGGTTACGCCGCGAACTATCAGATCGTGGTGGATCGCGTGAACAATACGGATACCCTGGATGTACAGGTAGAGATGACGCCCGAAATGTTTACGGACAATGTCGGCGAGATCACAGAGCGCCAGAAAGCCCTGGCAGACGGACTGAAGTCCATGCTGGGCATCAAGGCCAAGGTCTCCCTGGTGGCGCCGAAGTCCATCGCCAGAAGCGAAGGAAAGGCCGTGCGTGTCATTGATAAGAGAAAGATCTGAACATAAAACAAGAGAAAAATCCGTATAGAAAATAAGAGAAAGAGTGAGCAGAAAGGAGTGCGAAGATGAGCGTTAAACAGATTTCGGTGTTCCTGCAGAACAAGCCGGGAACATTAAAACAGATGACCGGTGTCCTTGCCGCGCATGAGATTGACATGCGGGCTCTGTCACTTGCGGAGACAAAGGATTTCGGCATCGCCCGCATTATCGTGGACGATGTATATTCGGCCGTAAATGTACTGAAAGAGGCGGATTATGTGGCCAGCCTTACTTCCGTACTCGTGGTGGCCGTGCCGGATGTGCCGGGCGGACTGGACCAGCTGCTGGCCATCTTCGCGGACGCGAAGGTAAACATTGAATACATGTATGCCTTCCTGGGCGGAGAGGATACAAAGCATGCCTACATGATCTTCCGCGTGGCGGACACCAAGGCGGCCGAAGCGCGCCTGGCCAACACCGGACTTAAGATCCTGACACAGGAAGAGATCGCGGAGATCTGATAGGATTTAAGGCTGAGTGCCGCCCCTGATAAAGGGCGGTGAGCAGACGCGGATCCGGAAACACAAAGAACAGCAGATTGACCAGGCAGCAGGAAATGGAAGTACAGAATGTAAATCTGTTCCTGCTGCCTGGTTTTGTCCGCGGAAGACTTGACAATCCGCTCAAAAAACGATATGCTACTTTAGCGGGTTAAACCGCGAAACTACAAAGCGTGTCCGTATCAGATTAATCACGGGAAAGACAACATGGGACCGGGCAGCAAATAAGCAAAGAGAGGTTCTTGAATTATGCCTATTACAGACCTGCTGGAGAGAAACAGCAAACTATACGGGGAGGAAGTAGCCCTGGTGGAGATCAACCCGGAGATCCGGGAAGAACAGAGGGTGACATGGAAGGAATACGAGCTGATCCAGCCGACGTCCACTTCCTATTACAGAAGGCAGATCACCTGGTCCGTCTTTGATGAAAAAGCCAACCGGGTGGCGAATATGCTGATCGAGCGCGGAATCTCCAAAGGACAGAAATGCGCCATCCTTCTGATGAACTGCCTGGAATGGCTTCCCATCTATTTCGGTATCCTGAAGGCCGGAGCCCTGGCGGTTCCGCTGAACTTCCGTTTTGACGCGGAGGAGATCGACTACTGTCTTGATGCCTCCGATTCGGATGTCCTGTTCTACGGCCCGGAATTCATCGGACGTATCGAGGACATCGCCGGGAAGATCAAAAAGAATACTCTGCTGTTCTTTGTGGGAGATCAGTGCCCGTCCTACGCGGACGACTATTTCCGCCAGGTATCCAACAGTTCCTCCGTGGCGCCCAGGATCCTGATCGAGGACACGGACGACGCGGCCATCTATTTCTCCTCCGGGACAACGGGATTCCCGAAGGCCATCCTGCACAAACACAAAGCTTTATCCCAGTCGGCCCAGATGGAGGCCATCCATCACGAGACGAAAAAGAACGATAACTTCCTGTGCATTCCGCCTCTCTATCATACCGGCGCGAAGATGCACTGGTTCGGCTCCCTGTATACGGGAAGCCGGGCGGTCCTTCTGAAAGGAAATTCCCCGGAAGCCATTTTCCGCGCGGTCTCCAATGAAGGCTGCACCATCGTCTGGCTGCTGGTACCGTGGGCCCAGGACATCCTGGCCGCGCTGGATTCCGGCCGCCTGAAGCTGGAGGACTACAAGCTGAGCCAGTGGCGGCTGATGCATATCGGAGCCCAACCCATTCCGCCCAGTCTGATCCGAAGATGGCTGGAGTACTTCCCGGATCACAAGTACGACACCAACTACGGCCTTTCCGAATCCACCGGCCCGGGCTGTGTACATCTGGGACTGGAAAATGTGCGGAAGGTCGGTGCCATCGGAGTGCCGGGCTACGGCTGGAAGACAAAGATCGTGGACGAACAGAACCAGATCGTGGCACAGGGCGAAGTCGGCGAACTCTGCGTAAAGGGCCCCGGCGTGATGGTGGAATACTACAAGAACCCGGAAGCTACGGCAGAGGTGCTGGAGAACGGCTGGCTGCACACGGGAGACATGGCGCAGCAGGACGAGGAAGGATTCATCTTCCTGGTGGACCGCAAGAAGGATGTCATCATCTCCGGCGGCGAGAACCTGTATCCGGTACAGATCGAGAATTTCCTCGCGAAGAACACAAGGATCCACGATGTGGCCGTGATCGGCCTGCCGGATCCGCGTCTGGGCGAGATCGCCGCGGCCATCATCCAGGTGAAGGACGGCATGACACTGACAGAAGAGGAAGTGAACCAGTTCTGCATCGACCTGCCCCGCTACAAACGCCCCAGGAAGATCATCTTCGCGAACGTTATCCGCAACGCCACCGGAAAGATCGACAAGCCGAAGCTGCGCGCCATCTACTGCGGCGAGCGACTGGTGGAGAAACAGAACCGTTCGTAAAGATCGTTCAGTTCTGCCCTATAGCAATTATATCTAAGAATCCGGCCGGAAGGCCGGATTCTTTCTGTTGTTGCGCACATTGTTTTTTGACAGAAATCATGATACAGTTTAAATGTCCATATGACTGACGGAAGTGGAGTATACCACAGGGAGTATGGACCTTTACCGAAAAGCCGACCGTCTGGGCAAGATACGAGAAGAGCATCCTGTCCGGGCGGTTTTTGTATCTTCAGAATCCGCAGTCCCTGTTCAGACATGGAGAACAGTCTGAATGCCGGGATCTGTCTGAACATCAAAACCCGTCAGAACAGCGAAAGGAGACAAACCATGAACCTGATCTCATTGAACGAAGATCTGAAACGCAACAGCTATCCCGGAAGAGGTATCGTGCTGGGATGCAGCGAGGATGGAACCAAAGCGGTAGCCGCCTATTTCATCATGGGGCGCAGCGAGAACAGCCGGAACCGTATTTTTGTGACCGAAGGAGCCGGGATCCGCACCCAGGCCTATGATCCCGCAAAGCTGGTGGACCCGAGCCTGATCATCTACGCGCCGGTCCGCGTGCTTGGCGATGTCACCATCGTTACGAACGGGGATCAGACAGACACCATCTATGACGGAATGGCAAAGGGCCTTACCTTTGAACAGTCCCTGCGCAGCCGTGAGTTTGAGCCTGACGGACCGAATTTCACCCCGCGCATCTCCGGTATCATGGAAGTGGAGAACGGACAGTACGGCTATTCTCTCTCCATCCTGAAGAGCGACAACGGAGATCCCGCCTCCTGCAGCAGATACACCTTCTCTTATCAGAAGGCGAAAGCCGGAGAAGGCCGTTTCATTCATACCTATCAGGCGGACGGAAACCCGCTGCCCAGCTTCGAGGGTGAGCCGAAGCGCGTGGATATCTGCGGCGACATCGACACCTTCACAAAGAATGTCTGGGAAAACCTGAACGAGGACAACAAGGTCTCTCTGTTTGTCAGATTCATCGACATTCAGACCGGCCTGTGCGACACAAGAATCGTGAACAAGCACCAGTAAACGATCCGCAGAATCTTGAACAGAGAAGAACAGGAGAAAAGAATATGAACGAATTTCAGCTGAAATACGGATGCAACCCGAACCAGAAACCTTCCCGCATTTTCATGGAGGACGGTAGTGAGCTTCCTGTCACCATTCTGAACGGAAGACCCGGATACATCAATTTCCTGGATGCCCTGAACGGCTGGCAGCTGGTGAAGGAGCTGAAAGAGGCCACCGGCCTTCCGGCAGCCACCTCCTTCAAACATGTTTCCCCGGCAGGTGCGGCAGTCGGCCGTCCCCTTACTGAGACGCTGGCAAAGATCTACTGGGTGGAGACCGAAAAAGAACTCTCCCCGCTGGCCTGCGCATATGCAAGAGCCAGAGGCGCAGACCGCATGTCCTCCTTCGGCGATTTCATCGCTCTTTCCGATGTGTGTGACGTGGACACAGCCAACCTGATCCGCCGCGAAGTTTCCGACGGCATCATCGCACCGGGCTACACCGACGAGGCGCTTTCCATCCTGAAGGAAAAGAAAAAAGGCAATTACAATATCATCCAGATCGACGAGAACTATCGTCCGGCGCCCATCGAGCGCAAGCAGGTGTACGGCGTTACCTTTGAACAGGGCCGTCAGGAGCTTCCCATCAACGACGAGCTGCTCTCCAAC
>CACZSG010000033.1 GCA_902783665.1 uncultured Lachnospiraceae bacterium
CAGGCAGGATGAGTGAAGTCAGAAAACAGAATGAAGATGTTCTGAAAAGAACGCTGAAAGAGGAACGGGCGCAGGAAGAACTGAAAGATGCGGAAAATCCGAAAAATCCGGATGCGGTCAGTGAGACCTGGGCTGAGGAAACGATCGCGGACCTGGATGACTTTATAGAGTCCCAGGGGATCTACATCCGGCAGTGAGACCTGGGTTGTTCCGCTGTATAATTCAGTATGCCCGGGGGTTGGCAGAAAAGAAAAAACTGGGAAGTACCGTTATCCGGTACTTCCCATTCGTCATCTGAAAAGATAATCGCCTGCCGTTACAAAAAGCGGGATCGTCAGAAGACAGGCAACCGTTGTAAAGGTATATAGTTCGGACGCATAGCGGTAGTCCTTCCCGAACTGAAGGGAAAATGTCGTGCCGCTCGTCGCCGTGGGACAGGCCGAAACGATCATGACGACCATTTTTGCTGTATAAGGCACGGGCAGAAAGACCAGAACCACAAGAACAAACAGCGGCAGAAGGACCAGCCGGATCAGGCTGACCATGTACACGCGTACGTTCTTCAGCATTCTGACCAGATCTGTCTGAGCGACGGACACACCGGCGATCAGCATGGCGAGCGGCGTATTCATGGACGCCAGATAGCTCAGGGAATCTCCGAGGACAGCCGGTAGATGTACCTGCGTCAGGAAGAGGACCAGCCCCAGGATACAGGCGACGATCATCGGTGTCAGAAGGCCTTTGACCGCTTCTTTCGGGGAGCTTTTTCCGGACATCAGGAGGATTCCGTGTGTCCAGGAGAACAGATTGAAGACGGTGATATAGGCCGTCAGATAGAAGACACCTTCCGCACCGAGAACGCTCTGCACCAGAGGAATTCCTATAAAACCGCAGTTGCTGTAGATGACCGTAAACCGTTCCAGATCAAAATGCGGATTGTCCTTTTTCCTGATCAGCAGTGTTGCGAGGGTGATGAACAGGACATGGGTAAACACAGCCATGGCATACGTGGCGGCAAGGCCCTGGATCAGATCCGTCCTGTATTCGATCTGCAGACTGCTGATGGCAAGTGCCGGACTTACGACATTCAGCAGAATGTTTGACAACGACCGGTTTCCTTTCTGATCAACCAGACCGGTGCGGAAACAAAGTATACCGGTGCCGAGCAGGAGAAGCATTTTCAGAATCTGCGTCATGATGATGATAAACATGGGTGCCTCCTGAAAAAAACAGATTCCGTCAGGTTTCAGTTAATTATTTTACACGTATCAGATAAAATGTCCAGAAAGGATTGTCCAAATGACCAACATTGTTCTGGCTTCTGCTTCTCCCAGGAGAAAAGAACTCCTGGGTAAACTGGGGCTGGCGTTCAGCGTCATCCCTGCAGAAGGAGAAGAAGTCTTAACCACATCTGTCCCCGAAGAAGCCGTAAAGGAACTTTCTTTCCAGAAGGCTCATGAAGTGGCAGAGCGTATCATGAAAAACAGGGAAGCTGTACCAGCCCCGGAAACAGAGCAGGACAGGCTGATCGTGATCGGCGCGGATACGGTCGTGAGCATAGACCATGAGATCATGGGAAAACCGGCAGACCGGGAAGACGCCGCCCGGATGCTTCACCGCCTGTCGGGCAGAGAACATCAGGTATATACAGGCGTTACCATTCTTGTTTTTGACGGAGGCCGGGCGGCGGACCATCAGCCGCCGAAACCGGTGACGGACATCTGCTTTGCATGCAGGACGGATGTGTTTGTCTATCCCCTGTCGGATAAGGAGATCGACAGCTACATAGCAACAGGGGAACCGATGGACAAGGCGGGCGCCTATGGCATTCAGGGGGCGTTTGGCCTGTATGTTGAAAAGATAGACGGAGATTACAATAATGTAGTCGGACTTCCGGTTTCAAAATTGTGGCAGGAACTCAGACATTGGGTATGACCGGTGTTATGATGCGGCGGGAGAATCCAGACAGAATGATTCCCCGGCGATGAAATATAAACAGGATTCAACAGTTAATGGAGGAAAAAATGGCAAAGTCAAAGGTCTATTTTACGGATTTCAGAACCAGGATCGATTACCCGCTTACCAAAAAGCTGCAGAAGCTCTGCAAGGCGGCAGGAATTGACGACATCGACATGGAGGGCAAGTTCGTTGCCATCAAGATGCACTTCGGGGAACTGGGCAACCTTGCCTACCTTCGCCCGAACTATGCAAAGGCCGTTGCGGACATCGTAAAGGAAAAAGGCGGCATGCCTTTCCTGACAGACTGCAATACCCTCTATCCGGGCAGCAGGAAAAACGCGCTGGAGCATCTGGACTGCGCGAACATCAACGGATTCAATACCATCACCACCGGATGTCAGATCCTGATCGCGGACGGCCTCAGGGGAACCGATGACGTGGCGGTACCGGTAAGGAACGGAGAATACTGCCAGGAAGCCTACATCGGCCGTGCCCTGATGGATGCGGATATCGTGATCTCGCTGAACCACTTTAAAGGCCATGAATGCACAGGCTTCGGAGGCGCTCTGAAGAACCTGGGCATGGGCGGCGGAAGCCGCGCCGGAAAAATGCAGCAGCACAACTACGGAAAACCCTGTGTGGATCCCGAGCTTTGCCGGGGCTGCAGACGCTGCGCGAAAGAATGCGGTTCCGACGCCATTTCCTATGTCGACGGAAAAGCCGTGATCAATGAGGACATCTGCAAAGGATGCGGAAGATGCATCGGCGCCTGCGCCTTTGACGCGATCGCGAACACGAATGACAATGCGAATGAAGTGCTTGTCTGTAAGATCGCGGAATATACGCAGGCCATCTGCGATGGAAGACCGACATTCCATATCAGCCTGGTACAGGATATTTCGCCGAATTGCGACTGCCATGCCGAGAACGACGCACCGATCCTTCCGGATGTAGGCATGTTTGCCTCCTTCGACCCGGTAGCCCTCGACATGGCCTGCGCGGACGCATGTCTTGAGGCTACCCCGATCGCGAACAGCCAGCTGGGCGACAACCTTCGCAAGCCGGGCTGGAAGCTTTACAAGGACAACTTTATGGACAGCAACCCGAACATCCGCTGGAAAGAAGGCCTGGAACATGCCGAGAAGATCGGACTGGGAACCAGGGACTATGAGCTGATCACAGTGAAAGCATAAGGAACTTCTGTCCTGTCATATGGACTCTTCTGTAAGTAATATTGATTCTACTGCAATAAAAAGGTCTCCTGCATGTGCAGGGGACCTTTTTGAAATTAATACTTTGTGCGTACGTCAGATCTCTCTCTGCCCGCCCCAGAAGAAGAGCGCCACCGTACCCGGACCAGTATGGCTTCCGATGGTCGTTCCGATGGTCGTGATCTCCACCTTTCCGTTCAGCTTCGGGAAGGTCTGCTCGATCAGATCCGCCAGCTTTCTGGCATCTTCATAGCAGGCTGAGTTCGAAATATAGCATTTGCCCGAATAATCTGTTCCGCCCTGGGCGTTCGCGATCATGGTATCAAGAGTTTCATGGATGACCTTGTTCTTTCCGCGGATCTTCTTCCTCGGGATCAGCTTTCCTTCGCTGTTTACATTCAGCAGCGGGCAGATGCCGAGAAGCTTGCCGACAAAACCGCTTGTCTTGGACACGCGGCCGCCGCGGATGAAGAATGTCAGGTCCGTGGTGAAAAACCAGTGCTGCAGTTCGCCGCGGTGCTCCAGCGCCCACTTGGCAGCATCGTCGATGGAATACCCTTCGTCCCGGAGATCCGCAAGCTTGTCTGCGAACAGGCCAAGTCCGGCGGAAGCGCTGAGCGAATCAATGATATAGATCTTCCGGTCCGGGAACTGTTCCTGAAGGATATCTTTTGCGACCTGGGCTGAATTGTTTGCGCCGGAAATGCCTGAAGAGAGACACAGGTGCAGGATATCCTTTCCTTGCTCCAGGAAGGGAGTGAAAAATTCGATATACTGTTCTGTATTGGGCTGTGATGTCTTTGTCATCTCGCCGTCTACCATACGCTGATAAAACTGATCAAAGGGAACGGATTTCCCGAGATCATCCAGATATTCTTTGCCATTAAGAGAAAAATGGAAGCAGAGATATTCAATGTCTCTCTGTCTGAACTGTTCTTCCGTACGGTCTGCCGTAGAGCAGGTGCTGATGATATAAGGCTGCATAAGTAGCTCCTTTCATGGTTTTGTCAGGAAACTATATTAGCATAATGGATGCAATCTGAAAAACTATATTATGTAGTTCCCGAAACAAAATTGACGGAACTATTATAGCATGATTCCTATAAAATAAAAGTCTTTTTTGTGACAATGGATCGCTGTATAAGCCGCATGTGCCCGGAAAGGTGCCTGGAGAAGGGCGGAAAATTTCCCTGATTTACCTGTTGAGTATTGTCCGTGAGTATGGTACGTTACATAAAAACCGGTTCAGCCTGTGCTGACGGAACCAGGAAAAAAGGAGGGTACCATGAGTTTCAACAAGGATTTTGTCTGGGGCGCCGCAACTGCATCCTACCAGGTCGAAGGCGCTGCCTTTGAGGATGGAAAGGGACTGAATATCTGGGATGTATTCAGCAGTGAAGAAGGTCACGTATATGAAGGCCATACCGGAGAGACCGGCTGCGACCAGTACCATCGTTATAAGGAAGATGTACAGCTGATGAAGGAGATGGGCATTCGTGCCTACCGGTTCTCCCTTTCATGGTCACGGATTCTCCCGGAGGGGACCGGAAAGGTGAACGAGGCAGGGGTGGACTATTACAACCGGCTGATCGATGCCCTGCTTGAGGCGGGGATCGAGCCCTATGTGACATTGTATCACTGGGATCTTCCCTATGCGCTTCATCTGCAGGGAGGCTGGATGAACCCTGCTTCTCCCGAATGGTTTTATGAGTACGCGGCCCTGTGTGCGCAGAGGTTTTCCGACAGGGTCAGGTTCTTCTTCACACTGAACGAGCCGCAGTGCATTCTTGCCCTCGGCTATGGGAACGGGGAGCATGCGCCCGGGCTTAAGACAGGACCGAACGATTATTTCCGCATCTGGTACAACCTTCTGAAAGTGCATGGAAGAGGTGTCCAGGCCCTCAGAGAAAACCAGAAACAGCCGCTGCAGGTGGGCATGGCTTCCTGCGGAGGGCTTTTCAGTCCGGCAGGGGAGAATGCTGCGGATGTTGAAGCGGCCAGAAGAGCCACTTTCGGCCTGATGGACGACAGCCTGTTTTCTGCCGCATGGGATGTGGCTTTCTGGGCAGATCCGCTCTTTTTCGGCAGGTATCCCGAAGATGTTCAGGAAAAATTCGGAAAGTATCTTCCTGCTATTACGGAAGAAGACCGGGCAGTCATCACACAGCCGCTGGACTTTTTCGGCATGAATATGTACAACTGTGTTCCCGTGCGGGCTGATGAAAAGGGAGATCCGGTCCGGGTAAAAAGATATGACGGATTCCCGCGGACCGCAAACGGGTGGCCCGCGACACCGGAGGTCACATACTGGGGACCGAAATTCCTGTATGAGAGGTATAAAAAGCCGGTCTATGTCACCGAGAACGGCCTGTCCTGCCATGACTGGGTCAGTGTGGACGGGAAAGTGCACGACCCGGGGCGGGAGGACTTCCTTCGCCGGTATCTGAAGGAACTGAAAAAGGGCATCAGCGACGGGACGGATGTCAGAGGCTATTTCGCCTGGTCGCTGCTGGACAATTTTGAGTGGAGCGCCGGCTATAAGGAAAGATTCGGTCTGATCTACGTGGATTACCGTACCGGCGAACGGATCCGGAAGGATTCATCCCGGCTGTACCAGCAGATCATCGCGGAGAATGGCGAAAACTTGTAAAATAAGGCCGGAAAACTGATAAAAACGGACCGGAAAACTTGTAAAAGCAGGCCGGATCCGTTTGACATACGCGTGCTGTGCCTGTAAAATAATGCACAGACTTGTAAAAACAGGAGGTTTGATTGATGGCAAAAGAGAAGAAACTGGTAGAATCCATTACTTCCATGGAAGAGGATTTTGCCCAGTGGTATACCGATGTTGTTAGAAAAGCAGAGCTGACCGACTATACCAGCGTCAAAGGCTGCATGGTGATCAAGCCGGCGGGCTACGCGATCTGGGAGAATATCCAGAGAGAGCTGGACAGACGTTTTAAGGAAACAGGTGTGGAGAACGTCTATCTTCCCATGTTCATTCCCGAAAGCCTGCTCCAGAAGGAAAAGGATCATGTGGAAGGCTTCGCTCCGGAAGTAGCGTGGGTGACCCATGGAGGGCTGGAACCGCTTCAGGAGAGAATGTGCGTCAGACCCACATCGGAAACACTGTTCTGTGATTTCTATGCCGGGGATATCCATTCCTACAGAGATCTGCCGAAGGTATACAACCAGTGGTGCTCCGTGGTGCGCTGGGAGAAAACGACCAGACCGTTCCTTCGTTCCCGTGAGTTCCTGTGGCAGGAAGGCCATACAGCACATGCAACAGCGGAGGAAGCGCAGGAGCGTACCGAGCAGATGCTCAATGTTTATGCGGATTTCGCGGAAGAATTCCTTGCCATTCCCGTTGTAAGGGGCAGAAAGACGGACAAGGAAAAATTTGCCGGAGCAGAGGCAACCTATACCATCGAAGCACTGATGCACGACGGCAAGGCCCTTCAGAGCGGAACGAGCCACAACTTCGGAGACGGATTCGCGAAGGCTTTCGGCATTCAGTTCGCCGACAAGGATAATACGCTGAAATATGTCCATCAGACTTCCTGGGGCATGACCACCCGTATGATCGGCGCCATCATCATGGTTCACGGGGACAACAGCGGACTGGTTCTGCCGCCTTTGGTAGCACCGACCCAGGTGATGGTGATCCCCATCCGCCAGCAGCAGGAGGGAGTCCTTGCGAAAGCGGAAGAGATCAGGGAACAGCTTGTGAAGAGCGGGATCAGGACAAGGCTTGACGACTCTGACAAGAGCCCGGGCTGGAAGTTCTCCGAACAGGAGATGCGCGGCATACCGGTGCGTATCGAGCTCGGCCCGAAGGATATCGAGGCAGGACACGCGGTCGTTGTGCGCCGTGACAACGGAGAAAAAGAGACGGTCGCTCTGGATGCACTGGCTGACCGGATCCAGGAACTGCTGAAGCAGATCCAGCATGACATGCTGGAGCGCGCAAGAGCCCACCGCGATGCGCACACCTACGAGGCAACGGACCTGGAGACCTTTAAAAAGACTGCTGACGAGAAGCCCGGCTTTATCAAAGCCATGTGGTGCGGATGCCAGGAATGCGAGGACGCGCTGAAAGAAGAAGCGGGCGTGACCTCACGCTGCATGCCTTTTGCACAGGAAAAAATAGCGGATACCTGCATCTACTGCGGCAAACCTGCTGATAAACTGGTTTACTGGGGCAAAGCGTATTAATCTTGACAAATGAGAATCCCATGCTAAGATATTGAGTATAGGCAGTTTATCACATTGAAGTGATGCAGAGTGCCTGTATGACTGTATTTTTAAAGGAGGACAGATTATGAAAAAGTTTGCAAAGATCGCAGCGCTTGCCGGCGTATCCGTCATGATGCTTTCTTCTACCGCTCTGGCAGGAGACACGTTTAAGATCGGTACCATCGGACCCCTTACCGGTGCCGGCGCCGCATATGGAAATGCCGTTATGAACGGTGCGCAGATCGCTGTCGATGAGATCAACGAGGCCGGCGGAATCAACGGCGCGCAGGTTGAGTTCAAGGCAGAGGACGACCAGCTTGACGAAGAAAAAGCAGTTACCGCATACAATTCACTGAAAGACTGGGATATGCAGATCCTGCTCGGAACGGTTACATCCGGTTCCTGCCTTGCAGTATCCACAGAAGCAGCTCCGGACGCTGACAACATTTTCATGCTGACTCCGTCAGGTTCCCAGAAAGACTGTATCGCGGCCGGCGACAACGAGTTCCGTGTCTGCTTCTCCGACCCGGATCAGGGAAGTGCATCTGCCATTTATATCGGAGAGCATGGCCTTGCTGAAAAGGTTGGCGTTATTTACAACAGCTCCATCGACTACTCCAAAGGAATCTATGCTACCTTCCGTCAGGAAGCAGAGGAGCAGCCTTTTGAGATCGTTGCGGCGGAAGCTTTCACAAACGGTTCCGTGGATTTCTCCGCACAGCTGCAGTCTCTGAAGGATGCCGGCGCTGAGCTGGTTTACCTTCCGTTCTACTATGACGAGATCGCCGTTGTTCTGAAACAGGCAAAAGACATGGACTTCGCTCCGATCTGGTTCGGTGTTGACGGTATGGACGGTCTTCTTACCGTTGAAGGCTTTGATCAGTCCCTTGCTGAAGGCTGCATCCTTCTGACCCCGTTCTCCGCAGACGCAGAAGATGAGCTGACAGTCAACTTTGTGACCAAATATCAGGAGCTCTACGGTGAAGTTCCGAATCAGTTCGCGGCAGATGCCTACGACGGAATGTATATCCTGAAGGCAGCGATCGAAAAAGCCGGCGCAACACCGGATATGTCCGCTTCCGAGATCAGCGATATCGTGAAGGTTGCCATGACCGAGATCAGCGTAGACGGCCTGACCGGTACCGGTATGACCTGGAATGCTGATGGTGAGCCTTCCAAGAGCCCGAAGACAGTTCAGATTCAGAACGGCGTTTACGTTGGTATGGAATAATCATTTCCCTGTTTACCGCAGGCGGCAGCTATCTGCCGCCTGTTTTTTTATCAGATTCTTTGTGTTATTCATGCACTGCGGCAGAATAAAAATTGCAAAGCGCCCAATCCTGTGGTACATTTAAGGTTAGTAATTAAAAAGAGGTGGACACGCATGAAATTCTTGTCTTATCTGATCAACGGGATCAGCCTTGGTAGTGTTTATGCAATCATTGCACTTGGTTACACCATGGTTTACGGAATCGCGAAGATGCTGAACTTTGCCCATGGCGATGTCATCATGGTTGGTGCGTACGCCGCGTTTGCCTGCATCATGAATGCTTCCCTTCCCCCGTATGCCGCGGTCCTGGTGGCCATCGTCGTCTGTACCGTTCTGGGCGTGCTTATCGAGACAGTAGCGTACAGACCGCTGCTTTCCGCCGCATCCTCCCTGGCGGTGCTGATCACGGCCATCGGAGTCAGCTACTTCCTCCAGAATGTCGTGCTGCTGATTTTCGGCGCCAACGCAAAAAGCTTCCAGTCGGTGGTATCGCTGCCCAACCTGAAGCTGGCTGACGGAGCGCTGAATATTTCAGGCGTCACCATTGTGACGGTGATCAGCTGCATCCTGATCATGCTTGCCCTGACAGCGTTTATCAGCAGGACAAAGACCGGCCAGGCCATGCTGGCAGTTTCCGAGGACAAGGGTGCCGCGCAGCTGATGGGCATCAATGTAAACGGAACCATCGCCGTCACGTTTGCCATCGGAAGCGGCCTTGCCGCTATCGCCGGCGTGCTGCTCTGCTCAGCCTATCCTTCCCTGTCTCCCTATACAGGGTCTATGCCGGGAATCAAGGCATTTACGGCAGCTGTGTTCGGCGGGATCGGTTCTATCCCCGGGGCATTCCTGGGCGGACTGCTTCTCGGCATCATTGAGATCCTGGCCAAAGGATATATTTCCACGGAACTTTCAGATGCCATTGTCTTTTCTGTTCTGATCATTATCCTTCTTGTGAAGCCTACCGGTCTTCTGGGCAGGAAGATGCAGGAAAAAGTCTGACACGGAGGAGGTTTTACAGATGAAAAAGCAGAAATTGCGCAGCAATCTGATCACATACGGGATCGTGCTGGCTGCGTACGTGATCGTTCAAGCCCTGATAGCGGCGGACAGCCTTTCGAGCATGATGAAAGGCCTGCTTGTGCCCCTCTGTGTCTATGTTGTGCTGGCTGTATCGCTGAATCTGGTGGTCGGTATCTCCGGAGAACTCAGCCTGGGCCACGCGGGCTTCATGTGCGTCGGCGCCTTTTCCGGTGCGTTTTTCAGCAAGTGTATACAGGATGTGCTCACCTTCTCCCCGCTCCGTCTTCTGATCGCCATGCTGATCGGGGCGGCAGTTGCGGCCGTGTTCGGAATTCTGATCGGCATACCGGTGCTGCGCCTGAAGGGAGACTATCTGGCCATCGTTACCCTGGCATTCGGAGAGATCATCAAGAATGTCATGAACATTTTCTATGTCGGTATTGACGGTGCCGGTTTCCACTTTTCCACCCAGGATGAATTTGCCTTAAATCTGGCAGCTGACGGCAGGATGATCATCTCAGGACCAACTGGGATCACGCAGACGCCGAAGGACGCCACGTTCACGGCAGGCATTATCCTGGTGCTGATCACGCTGTTCATTGTGCTGAACCTGATCGATTCCCGTGATGGCCGCGCCATCATGTCCATCCGTGACAACCGGATCGCCGCGGAGTCCATCGGGATCAACATCACGAAATACAAACTGATGGCTTTTACCATCTCCGCAGCCCTGGCCGGTGCGGCAGGAGCTCTGTATGCGCATAACCTTTCTTCGCTTACGGCAAAGAAATTTGACTATAATACTTCCATCCTTGCGCTGGTATTCGTAGTACTGGGAGGGATCGGAAATATTCGCGGCTCCATCATCGCGGCAGTTCTTCTGACAGCGCTGCCGGAACTTCTCCGCGGGCTTTCCTCCTATCGTATGCTGATCTATTCGATCGTGCTGATCGTCATGATGCTTTTCAACTGGGCACCAAAAGCACTGGAGTGGAGAGAACGGAATCTGGGAAGATTTTTTAAAACTTCCCCGAACAAGTAAAGGGGGAGAAAAAACATGGCTTTAATGGTTGAAATCAAAAACCTTGGGATCTCCTTCGGCGGCCTTCGAGCGGTATCTGAACTGGATATGGAGATCAAAAAGGGAGAACTGTACGGACTGATCGGCCCGAACGGCGCGGGAAAGACGACGGTCTTCAACCTGCTCACGGGCGTTTACCACCCGGACACGGGCAGCTTTAAGCTGGACGGAGAAGAGCTGATCGGGAAGAAGACGATCGATATCAATAAGGCGGGAATCGCCAGGACCTTTCAGAACATAAGGCTGTTCAAGGGGCTTTCCGTGCTGGACAATGTAAAAGCCGGCCTTCACAATCATTACAGATACTCTACGGCGGCGGGCATTTTCCGGCTGCCTTCCTACAGAAACGCGGAAAGACAGATGGACGAAAAGGCCATGGAACTGCTGAAGGTGTTCGAACTGGACGGTCTGGCTGATCATCTGGCCGCCAACCTGCCCTACGGTCAGCAGAGGAAGCTCGAGATCGCCCGCGCACTGGCGACGGACCCGAAGCTGCTGCTTCTGGACGAACCGGCCGCAGGCATGAACCCCAACGAGACGCAGGCCCTGATGGACACGATCCGCTTCGTGCGTGACGAGTTTGACATGACGATCCTTCTGATCGAGCACGATATGAAACTGGTATCGGGGATCTGTGAACGGCTGACGGTGCTGAACTTCGGACAGCTGCTGGCCCAGGGACCGACTGCGGAAGTTCTGAGCAACCCGCAGGTGATCAAAGCGTATCTGGGAGAATAAGGAGGAAGGCCTGATGGCAATGCTTGAAGTAAAAGATCTGAATGTGTATTACGGAGTGATTCAGGCGATCAAGGGCGTCTCCTTTTCCGTGGACGAGGGCGAGGTAATTGCCCTGATCGGCGCGAACGGTGCCGGCAAGACCACCATTCTTCACACGGTGACAGGGCTTGTGGCTCCGAAATCCGGAAGCATCATATTTGAGGGGAAGGTCATCACCAAAGTCCCGGCGCACAAAATCGTATCCCTTGGAATGGCCCATGTGCCGGAGGGCAGAAGAGTCTTTGCGCAGCTGAGCGTTCTGCAGAACCTGAAGATGGGCGCTTTTACAAGAAAAGACAAGGATGAGGTCGAGCACACGCTGGAAGCGGTCTACAGACGCTTCCCAAGACTGGAGGAGCGCAGGAACCAGCTGGCCGGAACCCTTTCCGGAGGAGAACAGCAGATGCTGGCCATGGGCAGGGCCCTGATGTCGAAGCCGCGCATCATCCTGATGGACGAACCGTCCATGGGACTTTCGCCGATCCTGGTGGACGAGATCTTTGATATTATCCGCAGCGTCAGCGCCGGAGGGACCACGGTTCTTCTGGTGGAACAGAACGCGAAGAAGGCCCTTGGCATCGCGGACAGGGCATATGTACTTGAAACAGGAACGATCGTAAAAGAGGGTGTGGCTTCACAGCTGCTGGAGGATGACGCAATAAGAAAAGCCTACCTCGGAGAATAATAAGGAGAACGATTATGGGAAATCTGGTGATCACGATCAATCGTCACTTTGGCAGCGGTGGAAAAACGATCGGGCAGATGCTTGCGAAGGAAAGAGGAATCAACTGCTATACCAGAGAGATCATCGCGATGGCTTCCGAAGAGAGCGGCATCAATGAAGCCCTGTTTAACGAAGCGGACGAAAAGCTGAAGAAAAAACCGCTTTCGGTCCTTCTGGGGCTTACCCAGAGAGGTGAGTACCAGGGAAGCGTACTGGGGCCGGAGAGTGCCGGATTTGTCAGCGACAAGAATCTTTTCAATCTGCAGGCGAAGGTGATCCGGGAGCTGGCGCAGCGGGAATCGTGCGTCATCATCGGACGTGCCGCGGATTATATCCTGAAGGACAATCCGGACGTGGTGTCCGTCTTTGTACATGCGCCCAGAAAATACTGCATCAGGCAGGCAATAGAGCGGGCCGCCATCGCCAAGGATGTCGAGAAGTTCATCGAAAAGACAGACAAATACCGCAGTGACTACTATAAATACTATACAGGCCAGGAATGGACGGACGCCCGCAATTACGACCTGTGCCTGAACAGTGAGAGACTTGGGTTCGAGGGCTGCGTGGAGGCGATCCAGCGCTACATAGAGATCCGCTTTCCGGCCGGGCAGGAGAGATCATGAACGCCCGTTTCAACCGGGAGAAGGCCAGGTTCCATCTTCATGACCGGAATATTTTCGTGGTACAGGGATGGATCGAAGGAGCCTCTTCCGGCCCCGTTTTTTCCGCGGAGCTGGACGGGAAACCGCTTCCGCTGGAAGTGCGGACACAGAGCGGCGTAGAAGTGACCAGAAAATACCTGCGCTATAAAACAAACGTAACAGAAGAATATTTCCTGTGGATCACGCTGCCGGGTGCTTATGAAAAAGCTGCCGGCCTTCGTGTATTTTACGGGGAGGGCAAAAACAGGCAGCTGATCTTCCGTGGTTCCGGCCGTCACCTGAAGAAACTGGAGAGGCATCTGGATTCCTGGATGGAGCAGCTGTCCCGGCTTCCGGACGGCAGATACCGGCTTCGCGGCTGGTACATGCAGCAGGACGGGGAAGTGCGTGCCGCCATTCTGGATTCCGCCGGAAAGCCGCTGGCGGCCGAGTGTGCGCTCTCACAGCGCAGCGATATTCTGGGGGAATATCCTGAAGCGGTACTCTCCGATACCAGGGGGTTTGAGATCGATTTCGCCCCGCCTTCCGAGAATATCCTTCGGCTGGCGCTGAAAAGCCCCGGAAGATCCGCCCTGTATATCGTGAACTGCCGGAAGATGCTCTCGGGGAAAGAGGGCCTCATCAACACGGCAAGGAAGAGCTGGCTCTACCTGAAGCGGAAGGGCACCAGACAGTTTGTAAGACGTGTACAGGATGAGATCCTGGGCATCGACACCATCAGCTATGACAGGTGGCGGAGAAAGTACGGCACCAGGCCGGCCGACCTGGCAGGACAGAAGAAAGAGTATGAAGGCGGGAAGGATCTGCCGGTACTGTTTTCTGTCGTGGTACCGCTGTACAGGACACCCGAGAAGTATCTGAATGAAATGATCGAGTCCATGCGCGCCCAGACCTATCCCGGATGGGAGCTGATCCTTTCCGACGGAAGCGGGGAAGATTCCCCCTTAAAAGGGGTGCTGGAAAAGTGGGCGGCGAAAGAACCCCGCGTTCGTATCCTGCTCCACGGGAAGCGGCTTCAGATCTCGGAGAATACGAACGAAGCCCTGAAAAACGCTTCCGGAGACTGGATCATCTTCGGGGATCATGACGATCTGTTTGCGCCGGATGCCCTGTATGAATGCGTTTCCTGCCTGAAAGAACATCCGGATGCCGAACTGATCTATACGGATGAGGACAAGACGGATGAAGGCGGAAAACGGTTTTTCGAACCGCACTTCAAATCGGACTATAATCCGGAGCTTCTCTGCAGCATGAATTATTTCTGCCATATGGTGGCGGTAAAACGTTCTCTTCGCGAGAAGACCGGTTTCCTGGACCCGGCATTCAACGGTGCGCAGGATTACGATTTTGTGCTGCGGGCCTGCGAACTGACGGAGCCCGGCAGGATCAGGCATATTCCGAAGATCCTGTATCACTGGAGAGCCCACCAGGCTTCCACGGCGGAGAACCCGGAGAGCAAACGGTATGCCTTCGAATCCGGAAAAAGAGCCGTGCAGGCGCATTATGACAGGCTGAAGATCGCGGCAGAGGTGCAGGAGGGCCTGTATCCGGGCCTGTACCAGACCCGTTTTGAGATCTGCGGCGAACCGCTGGTCTCCATTCTCATCCCGAACAAGGACCACACGGAGGATCTGGAAAAATGTCTGGCTTCCGTGATGCGCAGCGACTACACCAACTTTGAGATCCTGATTCTTGAGAACAACAGCACACAGAAAGAGACCTTTGAAACCTACGCCAGGCTTGAAAGGGAGAACCCGAAGGTCCGCGTGCTCAATTACGGCAGCGGCGGCTTCGACTTCTCCGGTGTCAACAATTTCGGGGCCGCGGCCGCAAAAGGGGACTATCTGCTGCTCCTGAACAATGATACGGAGATGATGGAGCCCGACTGTCTGCGGCAGATGCTGGGATACTGCCAGCAGGAGGGCATTGGCGCAGTCGGCGCGCTGCTGTTTTACGAGGACGGGACCATTCAGCATGCAGGGGTCGTTCTGGGGTTCGGCGGCATCGCCGGACACGCGTTCATCGGTGAGAGCGGCAGCAGCAACGGATATTTTTCAAGAATCATATGCGCCCAGGATTACTCCGCGGTGACGGCAGCCTGCATGATGGTGAAGGCGGATGCCTACCGCCGGGTCGGAGGCCTTTCCGAAGATCTGAAGGTGGCGTTCAACGATATCGACTTCTGCATGAAGCTCGGCAGCATCGGGCTCCGTGTCGTCTACAATCCCCAGGCCCGCCTGTATCACTATGAGTCCAAGTCCAGAGGGCTGGAGAATACGGCCGAAAAGATCGAGCGGTTCAACCGCGAGACGGCTGTTTTCCTGAGCCGCTGGGGAAAGCAGGTGGAAGAAGGGGATCCGTACTATAACCCCAACCTGACGCTGGACAAGGCGGACTTTTCCCTGAAACTCTGAGGAAACACCGGCCCGGCCGGCGCTTCCGTGAAGAATCTGCAACGCAAAAGGAAGAACATACAGGGGAGATCCGTCTCCCCAGGTCTGAGATATGAGAATCAAAGCACAGAAAATCAACCAGAAGATCTCTGAATTATGGAAAGACACGCCGGAATATGTTCCGGACCGGGCGGCACTGAAAAAAGAAAATGCTTTAAGCCGGTGGGATGCGGCATTTCTCATCTGCATCGGCCTGTTCCTTTTCTTTCTTTCCTGGGAACTTCCGTTCAACGGCGGCCCGGACGAAGCGCTCCGCTATAAGATCTGCCAGTTCATCTGCCGCCACGGAACACTTCCTGTCGGAGATGAGCCCGAGATCCTGGACAAGCTCTGGGGGATCTCCTACGCATTCCAGCCGTATATTCCGTTTATCGCGGGCGGATGGCTGATGCGTCTGGCCGGGATCTTTACGACGGCCGACAAGGCGCTCCTGATGGCGGCCAGGCTTCCGAACATCCTGCTGGGCATCGCGTTTTACTGGCAGGTGCTGCTGATCTCCAGAAGGCTTTTTGCCAGGGGGATCTACAGGAAATTCTTTGTGGCGCTGCTGGTGCTGCTTCCCCAGCTTCTCTATCTGTTCGTCTACGTGAACCTGGACGGCATGGCCCTGTTCGCCTCCGCCTTTCTGATCGAGACCTGGCTGGAAGGCATGAAATACAGATGGGACAGGGCTTCATGCACCAGACTGGGGGCAGGCGTGGCGGTATGCGCGCTTTCCTATTACAATGCGTACGGGTATATTCTGATGTCCATCGTCCTGTTCGCGGTCTCTCTTGGACGTCTCTATCTGAAAAAAGGTGCCGCCGCCGCTTTTCGCATCGTGGTGAGACGGGGACTGTATGTGTCTGTCCTTGCCCTGCTGCTTGCAGGGTGGTGGTTTGTACGAAGCGCTATCCTGTACGATGGCGATTTTCTTGGCATGAAGGCATCGGCTGCCTGCGCCGAGGAACATGCGCAGGAAGAATACAAGCCTTCCGTCAAACAGTCCGTGAAAGAACAGGGCATTCCGCTGAAGCAGATGCTGAAGAACGACCTGGAGGGCGGCATGGGCTGGATGCGGGTCACCTGGTGGAGCTTCATCGGCTTCTTCGGGTTCCTGGAATACCCGCTGGGGGCGGATATCTACGAGATCCATAAACTGGTCTTTGCCTTCGGCGCCCTGGGCATGTTCGCGGAGGGATTCCTCACTCTTCTTTCCGGCATACGATCGCGGAAAGCGGGGAAGGCCGGATTCGGGCAGGAGGGGCAGTTCCTCTTGCGGATTTGTTTCCTCTGCTGTATGATAATACCGGTCCTGCTGGCGCTGATCTATGCCTATACTTCCGACTATCAGGCGCAGGGCAGGTATCTGATGCCCATGGTCGTTCCGCTGATGTACTTTACGGCGGAGGGGATCAGCCGCATCATGGGGCTGATCCGCGAGAAATGGCTGGTCTGCGTGCTGATGCTGCTGCAGGTATACGCGCTGCTGCACGTGTTCCTGGCCGCGTTCGTCACGGTCTATCTGCCCTCCTTTGACCCGGGCTTTTCGGCCCTGGCGGGGATCACGATTCCATGGGTGTGGAATCAGGGGATCGTGCAGAGAGCACTGCACATGCTGATCCCGGGATAACAAGTCACTTACCGGCAGGCTTCGTACTCTGCGGACAGTAAAATGTCATGCAGGCTGCAAGCCATGAAATATAAGGAGAAAAAAATGATTCGATTCAATCAGCCCCCGGTCGTGGGGAATGAAATTCAGTATATTCAGGAAGCCATCGCGGGCGGAAAGCTCTGCGGCGACGGTCCTTTTACAAAAAAATGCTCGGCTCTGATGGCCGAAAAATTCGGGTCCAGGCATGTGCTCCTGACAACGTCCTGCACGCATGCGCTGGAGATGGCAGCCTACCTCTGCGACCTTCAGCCGGGGGACGAGGTGATCATGCCGTCCTATACCTTCTGTTCAACAGCGGATGCCTTTGTTCTGCAGGGCGCGAAGATCGTGTTCGTGGATATACATCCGGAGACCATGAACATTGACGAGACGAAGATCGAGGATGCCATTACGGACAAAACAAAGGTCATCGTTGCGGTCCATTACGCCGGCGTCGCCTGCGAGATGGATACCATCATGGATATTGCCCGCCGCCATAACCTGAAGGTGGTGGAAGATGCCGCGCAGGGTGTAAACGCGTGGTATCACGGAAAGGCTCTGGGAACCATCGGCGATTTCGGATGCTACAGTTTCCATGAGACAAAGAACTATTCCATGGGAGAGGGCGGCGCGCTGCTGTTCCAGGATGATTCCCTGCTGGAACGCGCCGAGATCCTCAGGGAAAAAGGAACGAACCGCAGCAAGTTCTTCCGCGGCCAGATCGACAAATATACCTGGGTGAATTTCGGATCCTCCTATCTGCCCAGTGAACTGAATGTGGCCTATCTGTATGCCCAGATCGAAAAACTGGATGAGATAAATGAAAAACGCTGCGCCATCTATCAGTACTATTATGAGCATCTGAAACCGCTTCAGGAAAAAGGACTGATCGAGCTGCCCGTCATTCCGGAGGGCTGCCGGGCAAACGCGCATATGTTCTTCATGAAAGTGAAGGATCTCGACACGCGTACAAAGCTTCTTGACTGGATGAAGGAAAAGGGCGTGCTGTGCGTCTTCCACTATATTCCGCTGCACAGTTCTCCTGCGGGCCTGAAATACGGGACCTTCCACGGAGAGGACGAGTATACGACAAAAGAAAGCGAACGCCTGCTGAGGCTTCCGATGTTCTACAACCTGGACATGAAGGATGTGGCCTATATCACGGACTGCCTGCTTGCCTACGATGAATATTAAAAAAGGAATCAATCTTATTAAAAGACTGACCCCCTACAATATTTCCAAGGGGGTAAAATACCTGAAGCATTTCGGGCTGAAGGAGTTCCTGATCCGCTTAAGCGACCGCACGGAGCCGGAGGAAGTTCCCTACGAAGGCTGGTTTGAGGCAAACAAAGCTTCTCAGGAGACGCTGGCGTATCAGCGCAGTCATCAGCCAAAAGAGGCGCCCCTGATCAGCATCGCCGTGCCCCTGTACAGAACGGGGGAACAGGAGCTGAAGCAGCTGGTCCGGTCTGTACGCGCGCAGTCTTTTCAGAACTGGGAACTGTGCCTTGCGGACGGAAGCGGAGAAGGGGAGGACGCGTCACAGGCGGAGAGAAGGCATGCGCTTTTAAAACTGTGCGAACAGAAGGATCCGCGCATCAAAGTACGCATTCTCGAAGAGAACAGGGGAATTTCCGGAAACACCAACGCGGCGGCGGAGATGGCGTCGGGCGCCTACCTGGGGCTGCTTGACCACGACGATCTGCTTGCCCCGGATGCACTCTACGAAATCGCATCGGCCATCGCGGCCAATGACGGTCCGGATCTGCTCTACACCGACGAGGACAAGGTAAGCGAGGATGGCAGCAGGCACATGGACCCGAATCTGAAGCCGGATTTCAATCCCGATCTGCTGCGCTCAAACAACTATATCTGTCATTTTCTGGTGCTTTCCGCCAGGCTGTGGCAAAAATGCGGCGGTCTGGACCCGGCCTACGACGGGGCGCAGGACCACGACCTTGTCCTGCGGGCCACGGAGATGGCGGACGGGATCGTTCACGTTCCGAAAGTACTGTACCACTGGCGCGTATCAGCCGCATCCACCTCGGACAACCCGCTTTCCAAGGAATACGCGTATGAAGCCGGACGAAGGGCCGTACAGGCACAGCTGGACCGGCTCGGCATTCCGGGTACCTGTGAACGAAGAAAGGATTTCGGGTTCTACCGTGTCAGGTACCAGGTCCGGGAAAACCCGCTGGTGTCCATCATCATCCCGAACAAGGATGAAACGGAAACCCTGAAGACCTGTCTGAAGTCCATTCTGGAGAAGACGACCTGGCCGTCGTACGAGATCCTCATCATCGAGAACAACAGTACAACGGAGGAGATTTTCTCCTATTACAGAGAAATCGATGGACGAAACGGTATTCGTGTCGTATATTGGAACAAAGCTTTTAACTATTCTGCCATTAATAATTACGGCGCTTCCCTGGCCAGGGGAGATTATCTTCTGTTCCTGAACAATGATATGGAGCTGATCTCACCGGGCTGGCTGGAGGAAATGATCGGCCACTGCCAGAGACCGGGCACCGGGGCAGTGGGGGCAAGGCTGTATTTTCCGGACGGGACCATACAGCATGCCGGGATCGCCATCGGCATCGGTGGCATAGCCGCAAGCCTGTTCGCGGGCATGAAAGGAAGCCATTCCGGCTATCTTCACAAGGCACAGCTTCAGCAGGATCTCTCCGCGGTGACGGCGGCCTGCATGATGGTAAGCCGCAGCCTGTTCCTTGAGGTGGGCGGGTTCGAAGAAAAGCTGGCGGTGGCCTTCAATGATGTGGACTTCTGCCTTCGCCTCCGCGAGCGGGGACTTCTGGTCGTCTACGATCCTTATGTGGAGCTTTATCACTACGAATCCAGGACCAGGGGGACTGAGGACAGCCCCGAGAAGGTGCGGCGGTTCCAGCAGGAGATCGAATTCATGCGGACCCGCTGGGAGTCTCTGCTGAAAAAGGGAGATCCTTATTACAATCCCGGGTTCTCACGGGCCAGATGGGATTATACATTAAAGAGTTTTTGAGAGAATCAGATGCAGAAAGCAACGATCGTGATCCCGAATCTCAACGGGCTGACATATCTGGAGAAATGCCTGGACTCCCTCAGGGAACAGACCATGCAGGATTTCTCCATCATTCTGATCGACAACGGTTCCACGGACGGCAGCGCTGAATTTGTTGCCGGCCGCTATCCGGAGGTCAGACTGATCCGCCACAATACCAATACCGGGTTCTGTTATGCGGTAAATGAAGGGATCCGCCTGTCGGACACCCCCTATGTCATCCTGCTGAACAATGATACAATCTGTGAAAGTGAATTCGTAGAAAAGCTGGTCCGGAGAATGGAAAAGCATCCGGACTGTTTTTCGTGCGCTTCGCGGATGGTCCGTATGGACAGTCCGGACCTGATCGACAGCGCCGGGGACTATTACTGTGCGCTTGGCTGGGCGTTCGCCCGGGGGAAAGGAAAGCCTGCGGCCGGATACGAAAAGGCCGGGCCCGTGTTTTCCACCTGCGCGGGAGCCGCCATCTACCGGAGAAAACTGTTTGAGTCGGTAGGCTATTTTGATGAAGCGCATTTTGCTTACCTGGAAGATGTGGATGTGTGTTACCGCGCCAGGATCGCGGGATACAGGATCCTTTATGAGCCGGAGGCCGTGGTAAGACATGTGGGAAGCGCGGCCAGCGGTTCCATCTATAACGACTTTAAGATCCGCCATTCATCGAGAAACAACGTTTATCTGATCTATAAAAACATGCCGCTGCTGCAGATCCTTCTGAACCTGCCGCTGCTGGCAGCCGGTTTTGCAGTGAAGCTGGCCTTCTTTGCCTCCAGAGGCTTCGGGAAAGAATACTTTTTCGGACTGGGGAAAGGAATCCGGCTGAGCAGGAAGAACAAAAACCGGAAAGTCCGTTACAAGCCGGAAAATCTTGGAAACTACGTA
This sequence comes from uncultured Lachnospiraceae bacterium, assembly GCA_902783665.1. Lineage (GTDB taxonomy): Bacteria > Bacillota > Clostridia > Lachnospirales > Lachnospiraceae > Choladousia. The sequence continues at coordinate 20,967 of CACZSG010000033.1, forward strand.
CGGATCCAGCTGGAACTCTGGGTCAATATCTTCAGGAGACTGGCGGAATTCTGACGGGCAGTTGGAGGTTTTGTCTTGACTGATAATCAAACTTATTTTGACCGCATTCAGGTAGTGCTGGACGGGCTTGTGATCATTCTTTCCTATGTGATCGCCTGGCTCATCGGCCCCTGGACCTATCAGAGGACCGGAGGGGGCGGTGTCCTTTCGCCCGGCACATATATGCTGGCCCTGGTTTTCCTGGTGCCGTTTTTCCTGCTGCTTTACTATGCCTTCAACCTCTATACGGCAAAACGCATCGTGGGGCGCAGGCTGGAATTCGGCAATATTCTGAAGGCGAACCTGATCGGCGGCCTGACATTCATGGCATTGCTGTACGTGATCCATCTGGAACATATTTCCCGTGGAATGATCGTGCAGTTCCTGTTCCTGAATGTGATCATCACCGCCATCCAGCGAAATGTGGTGCGTCATATCCTGATCCGCGCCAGAGCCGCGGGATTCAACCTGAAGCACATCATTCTTGTGGGCTACAGCCGCGCGGCCGAGGAATTCATTGACCGGGTGCGCCAGAATCCCCAGTGGAGCTATGAGATCATGGGAATCCTGGACGACCGGATGGAACCCGGGGAATCCTACAGGGGCATCCGCGTGCTGGGACATATCGACAGTCTGGAGAACATCCTGGCGTTCAACGGCCTGGATGAGATCGCCATCACCCTCGGGCTGGGTGAATACTATAAACTGGAACGTATCGTGGCTTCCTGCGAGAAATCCGGGGTTCATACCAAGTTTATCCCCGACTACAGCAACATTATCCCGTCCCGTCCTTATACCGAGGACCTTATGGGGCTTCCTGTGGTGAATATCCGCCATGTGCCGCTGACCAACACCTTCAACATGATGGTGAAGCGGGTGTCCGACGTGATAGGGGCTGTCTTCTGCCTGATCCTGTTCTCGCCGCTGCTGCTGATCACGGCCATACTCATCAAGACCACTTCCAAGGGACCGCTCATCTTCAAACAGGAGCGAGTAGGCCTTCACAACCGCCCGTTCCAGATGTACAAATTCCGCTCCATGGAAGTACAGGAGGAGCAGGAGGAGAAAAAGGGATGGACCGTCAAGGACGATCCCCGCATCACGGGAATCGGCAAGCTGATCCGAAGGACCAGCATCGATGAATTTCCTCAGCTGTTCAATGTGCTTAAGGGCGATATGAGCCTGGTAGGGCCGAGGCCCGAAAGACCTCAGTTCGTGGAAAAATTCCGTGAAGAGATCCCCCGCTACATGGTCAAGCACCAGGTGCGGCCGGGAATGACCGGATGGGCCCAGATCAACGGGTACCGCGGAAACACATCCATCAGAAAAAGGATCGATTACGACCTTTACTATATTGAAAACTGGACGATCGGGCTGGACATCAAGATCCTGTTCCTGACGATCTTCCGGGGCTTTATCAACAAGAACGCATATTGACCGGCACAGCGCCGGAGGGCGGCATGTCTGTGCTGCCGCCGGCTGTGCCCGAATCAGAGGGAGAAAAGGAATGGCTCGAAGAAGAAAAAAGAAGAAGCGCAGGATTACCCTGCTGATCCTTGAAATTCTCCTGCTGCTGATCCTGGCTGCAGGTTTGTTTGTTTTTGCCCAGCTCAGCAGGATGGGACACGTGAATGTGAAGAATCTGATCGTCAACAACGGGATCACCGGGGCCAAAGGGTACCGGAATTTTGCCCTGTTCGGAGTCGACTCCAGAGAAGGGGAGCTTGCCTCCGGGACCAACAGTGACACGATCATCATCTGCAGCATCAACCGCCGCACCAATGACGTCAAGCTTGTCTCCGTATACCGCGACACGTATCTGAACGATTCCACGGGCACCTACCGGAAAGCCACGGAGACCTACGCCGCGGGAGGCGCGGAACGCGCCATCAGCATGCTGAACATGAATCTGGACCTTGATATTACGGACTTCGTCACAGTCGACTTTAATGCCATCGTGGAACTGGTCGACCTGATGGGCGGGATCGACCTGGATATCACGGAGGAAGAACTCCAGTGGGTGAACGGCTACTGCGTGGAGAACCAGGCGGTGACAGGCGTTTCCTATACGCCCCTGGAAAGTGCCGGATATCAGCATGTGAACGGCATCCAGGCCCTCGCCTACTGCCGTATCCGTTACACGGACGGATGGGACTTCAAACGGACCGAGAGACAGCGGACCGTACTGCTGAAACTGTTTGACAAGGCAAGAGAGCAGGGCGTGGCTTCCATCGGAAACCTGGTCAAAGAGATGCTTCCGCATATCTCCACCAGCCTTTCGACGACGGAACTGATCAGCCTTGCCGCTGGGCTTAACGGATATCAGCTGGCCGATAACACGGGATTCCCATTCGACACGGCCTTCGCCGACATTTCTGCAGGAGACGTGGTGGTTCCGGTCACCCTTTCCTCCAATGTTGCGAAACTGCACAGTTTCCTGTATGGGGAGGAAGGATACGTACCTTCCCAGACGGTTCAGGATATCAGCAACAACATCATCAACGCGACGGGAATCCAGTAACCGCGCCGCGCAGAACTGAGAAGACCGCGCGAAGGAAAGCTGAGCTGACCGCACGTAAAGGAGAGCTATGACACATAACACAGCTTCGGTTCAGGTCATGATCCCGGTCTACAGGCCGGATCAGACGCTGCGGCTCCTTCTGGAGCGGCTGCTGCGGCAGACCAGGAAGCCGGACAGGATCCTGCTGATCAATACGGAAGAGAGCCTTTTTGACGCTTCGCTGGTCGAAGGCCTGGAAAAGGTGGAAGTCCGGCATATTTCCAGAAAAGAATTTGATCACGGCGCGACCAGGCATATGGGAGCGGAAATGCTGGACGGAGATTATCTTCTCTTCATGACCCAGGACGCCCTGCCGGCGGACAGCCATCTTGTGGAGAATCTTGCCGCCTGCCTGGAAAAGGAGAATACCGGGGCTGCCTATGCCAGGCAGCTGCCCAGACCGGACTGCCAGGTGATCGAGCGGATCACCAGAAGCTTCAACTATCCGGAAAAGGGAGCCGTCCATACGGCGGAAGACGTGCCGGCTCTGGGGATCAAGGCCTATTTCTGCTCGAATGTCTGCGCCATGTACAGAAGAGACCTCTACGAGGCACTGGGCGGGTTCTGCCGCAGAGCCATCTTTAACGAGGACATGCTGTTCGCGGCAGCCCTGATCGGGAACGGCTATGCCGTTGAATACTGCGCGCAGGCGAGGGTGTACCATTCCCATAATTACAGTCTGAAGCAGCAGTTTTCAAGAAACTTCGATCTGGCGGTGTCGCAGGCGGAGCATCCGGAAGTGTTTGAGGCCGTTCCTTCGGAAGGAGAAGGGCTCCGTTTGGTCAGATACACTTCGGGGAAACTTCTCAGGTCGGGAAAAGGACTTTGGATCCCGTACTTCTTTCTGCAGTGCGCGGCAAAATACGCGGGATACTTCCTGGGTAAGCGATGGAGGCGGCTGCCGGAAAGAGTCATCCTGAAAATGACGATGAATCCCGGGTACTGGGAAAAAGAGTTCCGGGAACAGAATTAAAAGGGCTGAAGTTCAGCTTATATATGACAGAGAGAAAACAGAATGGATAAATACACGGATCAGACATCAGAAGAGAAAGACGAAGAATACGAAAAAATCTGTATGCTCTGCCGCCGGCCTGAGAGCAGATGCGGAAAGCTTCTGGAACTGCCGGGAGGACTGAGTGTCTGCGGCAGCTGTCTGCAGAAAGCCATAGATACCATTCAGACCGCGGATTTTCCGATGGATGAGATGATGCAGTTCTCCGAACTGTTCCGGAAACAGTACGGAACATCTTCGGAAACGTCCGGGAAAGGTTCCTCCGAAAAGAACTCCGGCCCGTCGGATCCGGCGGAGAAGGTTCCGGAAGAACAGGCTTCCGGGAAGACATCCGGCCAGCAGGGATCTAAGCCCGTGCAGCAGGGCCAGATGCCGGTGGCGGAAACACAGGAAGCCCAGGATGCCCAGGAAACAAAGACAAGGCCGAAAATGACCAACATCAGCATGATCAATCTTTCGGACCTGCTGGGCATGATCCCCCAGCGGCAGCGGGTGAAGAAGAAAAAGCCCCAGGAAGAAACGGTGGCGAAGACCTTTGATATCCGGTCCATTCCTGCGCCTCACAAGATCAAGGCCGGGCTGGACGAGTATGTGGTGGGCCAGGAGTATGCCAAGAAGGTCATCTCCGTCGGCGTATACAACCACTATAAACGGATCGGCTCGGGCAGTTCGGGAGATGTGGAGATAGAAAAGAGCAACATGCTGATGATCGGGCCGACCGGGTGCGGAAAGACCTATCTGGTCAGGACCCTGGCCCGTCTGCTTGATGTTCCGCTGGCCATCACGGACGCGACTTCCCTTACGGAAGCGGGATACATCGGTGACGATATCGAAAGTGTGGTCTCCAGACTGCTCGCGGCAGCGGACAATGACGTGGAGAGAGCGGAACAGGGGATCGTATTCATCGACGAGATTGACAAGATCGCCAAGAAGGCCAATACGAACCAGAGGGATGTAAGCGGCGAATCGGTCCAGCAGGGACTGCTGAAGCTGCTGGAAGGCAGCGAGATCGAGGTTCCCGTCGGGGCCACAAGCAAGAATGCCATGGTGCCGATGGAGACCGTCAACACGGGAAACATCCTTTTCATCTGCGGCGGCGCCTTCCCCAACCTGGAGGATATCATCAAGGAACGCCTGAACAGGCAGGCCTCCATCGGGTTCGGCAGCAATCTGAAAGATGCCTGGGACGAGGACGAGAACCTGCTGTCACAGGTAACCGTCGAAGACCTGCGCAAGTACGGTATGATCCCGGAATTCCTGGGAAGACTGCCCATTGTCTTTACCCTGCAGGGCCTTACGAAAGAAAAGCTTGTGCGCATTCTGAAAGAACCGCGCAACGCGATCATCCGGCAGTACAAAAAGCTGCTCGCGCTGGATGAAGTGAAACTGGAGTTTGACGATGACGCGCTGGAGGCGATCGCGGAGCAGGCGCTGGAAAAGAAGACCGGTGCCCGGGCCCTTCGGGCCGTCCTGGAGCGGATCATGCTGGATATCATGTATGAGATCCCCAAGGATGACAATATCGGCAGTGTCAGGATCACAAGGGCCTATATCGAAAACAGAGGAGGCCCGGTCATCACACTCCGGCAGACACCGCAGCTGCCACAGTAACATTTGACAAATTCCGGCTGAATTGATATATTAAGGGGTACCCTGTTTAATAGTCAGCGAAAGAAAAGGGGAGATGCTTCTATGAGCGAAACGAAGGAGCAATTCATCAAATGCCTGGAAAACCTGAAGAATTCTGCAAAGCAGAAACGAAATACGCTTGAGTATGATGAGATTCTGAAAGCCTTTCCCGGTATTGAACTGACAGAAGACAAGATCGACAAGATCCTGGATTATCTCGAGAAGAATCATATTGACGTCCTGCAGGGAAAATCGCCCGAGGACCTTACCGAAGATTCCATGCTTCTGGATTCCGAAGATGATCTGATCCTGACCGATCATGATGAACCGGACCTGGTGGAAGACGTTGACATTCTGGAAGGCGTCAGCACCGAAGATCCTGTCCGCATGTACCTGAAAGAAATCGGAAACGTGCCGCTTCTTTCCGCAGAGGAAGAAACGGAACTTGCAAAACGCGTGGAACAGGGCGACGAGGAGGCAAAGAAAAAGCTGACCGAGGCAAACCTTCGTCTGGTAGTCAGCATTGCCAAGAAGTATGTCGGACGCGGAATGCCGTTTCTGGATCTGATCCAGGAAGGAAACATGGGCCTGATGAAGGCCGTGGACAAATTCGATTATACAAAGGGATACAAGTTCAGCACCTACGCAACCTGGTGGATCCGTCAGGCCATCACCCGCGGCATCGCGGATACGGGCCGTACCATCCGTGTTCCGGTCCATATGGTGGAGACCATCAACAAGACCCTGAGAATGACCAGGACACTGCTGCAGGAACTCGGCCGGGAACCGACCCCGGAAGAAGTGGCTGACAGACTGGGCGTTCCCGTGAGCCGTGTACGTGAGGTCCTGAAGATCTCCCGTGATCCGGTTTCCCTGGACACCCCCATCGGTGAAGAGGACGATTCCCATCTTGGAGATTTCATAGAGGATGACACCGCCCTGTCACCGGCGGATTCGGCTGCCTTTACCATGTTGAGGGAAGAACTCGACACAGCCCTGGAATCCCTGACGGAACGTGAACGCCAGGTGGTGAAGCTCCGCTTCGGCCTGGAGGACGGACGTGCCAGAACCCTGGAGGAAGTCGGAAAGACCTTTAACGTGACCCGTGAAAGGATCAGGCAGATCGAGGCGAAAGCGCTCCGGAAACTGCGCCATCCTTCCAGAAGCAAACGTCTGAAGGATTTCCTGAACTAAGCGAAATGAAGCCCCTGAACGGTCTTGTGACCGCCAGGGGCTTTTGAAATCAGTTTTGTTCTTTGGAAAATACATATAGAACCGCTTTTGTCCTTGAGTTTTTTGGTTATTATTTATATAATGAAAACAATCAGAAAGACCAGATTTTCTTCTGGGTTGATCTGTCAAACAAATCTAAAGGAGGATAACAAAATGGCATATGTAATCTCTGATGAATGTGTAGCTTGCGGTACCTGCGCAGCTGAATGTCCGGCAGAAGCGATCAGCGAGGGCGACGGAAAGTTCGTCATCGATGCTGATGCATGTCTTGATTGCGGAACATGCGAAAGTGTATGTCCCACAGGCGCTATCTCTGCTGAATAATCAAAAGTACGCGAAAGGCGGGCAGCTTTGGCTGTCCGCCTTTTTGTATGCTTGTATTCTGCATGTCTTCGTGTTTTGCCTGGTATGTCTTTAGGTTCTGTTTGGCCTTATTTCTATTGTTGCATACCGTATTATGCCCATATGAGATAGCAGACCAGTCCGCCGGCGGCCGCAGCCACAAGCGTACACGGAACTCCGATGCGCATGAAATCTCCCGTAGTCACCTTGTATCCCATCTTCTGCAGAATGCCGATGCCCGCTATGTTGGCGGAAGCGCCTACAGGCGTAATGTTTCCGCCCAGGGTAGCCCCGATCAGAAGACCGTAGCAGAAGAGGTAGGGGGAAACTCCAAGGATGTTGGCGATGCCTGTCACAACGGGAAGCATCGTCGCCACATAGGGAATATTGTCAATGAAAGCACTCAGGAATACGGAAACCACCAGGATCAGGATGTACATCAGAAGTACGGAGCCGCCGCCGGCCTTTACAAAGAGCTTGGCGATGGCATCGATGACGCCGGCCTGTGTAATACCCTCGATCACCATAAAGAGGCCTGCCAGAAGCAGCAGAGTCTTATAGTCCACGGTCTTTATGACGGCAAGAACGCTGCCGGCCTGACGGGAACGCAGTAACTCATGCAGCAGACCGATCATGGCCAGAGCGCAGCAGATGTAGCCGTTGGTCAGTTCCGGTTTGTTCGGGAACTGGGAGGCCACGATCAGAAGCACGATGGTCAGAAGAAGCAGGATACCGGGCACATAGTTGTTTACCTTTACCGTAACCTCGCTTTTGACAGCTGCCGTCTCCCTGCGGAAGATCCAGAGCAGTACGGGAATGGTCATAAGAGCGCCGGCCTCCACGGCAAAGGTGATGCCCGGCCTTCCCTGAAACCAGAAGAAATCGTTGAAGCTCATTTTCGCGTAGCTGCCCAGCAGGATGGAAGTGGTGTCCCCCACCAGTGTGGCAGCGCCCTGCAGGTTGCTGGAGACCGCGATGGAGATGATCACCGGAATCGGGTTGGTCTTCAGTTTCTGCGCGACAGCCAGTCCCACGGGAGCTACCATAAGGACGGTGGCCACATTGTCTACGAAAGCAGAGATGATTCCCGCGAACAGGCTCAGCATGACAACGGCCCACATGACATTGGGAACGACCTGAAGAAGCTTCTCGGCCATGAGGGCAGGCATACGGCTCTGGATGAACAGTTCTACCGTGATCATCGTGCCTGCCAGCATCATCAGCACATTCCAGTTGATGGCACCCAGGGCCGCGGAGGGTGGCAGTATGCCCAGCAGCAGAAAGACAGCGGCTGCGGCGAGCGCAACGATGTAGCGCCGGTCCGTGATGATCAGAAGAAGAACATACATGACAATGAACAGGAGCAATGCCAAAACCATCTGGTTCATAATAGTAGACCTCATTTCCGGAATCTGATTTGATCGTAAGAATAATGCCAGTGTCCTGGATTCGGATCATTATTTTTACACAGTGAAATACCGCCAGGGGAGCTGACGGTATTTCGAGGGGAGTATAAATAATTAATAAGGGGTTTGTAAAAAGAATTATAGAAGGGTAAATCCTTTTCACAGATTGGATTATAATATAGATGCTCAAAAAATGCAACCCTATTTTTGAAGAAATTTTTACGAAAATGTTACAATCCGTGGGCGAAACACGAAATCTTGTGCCTGAGACCGGTTTCGGGACGAAATCTTGTGTTTTGAGAGGATTTATTTTTTACAAACGCCATATCACAGGTTGGCACTTTAATTTGCGGCTTATCTATGGTAAAATGGGATAGACTTTAGTTTTACGGGGGTTTACATGTCATGCTTGAAAAATCAGACTCCGGCAGGGCACAGGTAAAATACGGAGGCAGTCTGCTGCGGCACTGGTTCTGGTGTGTTCTGATGCTTGTGTTCCTGATCGGCCTGACGGCGGTCGTGCTGTATGTCGACCGGAAGGCAGGTGCGATCGTCGGAATCTTTTCCGTGGTCCTTTACGGAATCCTGTTCGCGATGGACATTTTCTATAAACCCAGAGTGCTGCAGGAACTGATCGAGTTCTCACAGGGGTATGCCCAGGTCCAGAAAGAGATGATGGACGAGTTCGCTGTGCCTTATGGCCTGGCGGAGCCGAACGGCCGCATGCTGTGGATGAACCATGCCATGGTGGAACTGACCGGGAAAGAACCTTATTATCATAAGAACATCTGGGACCTGTTTCCCAGACTGCAGGACCTGCTCCAGGAAACGGAAGAAACAGCGGAGAAGGAGATCCTGTATCAGGACCGCACGTACCGGGTCGTTCTGAGGCGTGTGGAAATGAATGAACTCCTGGACAATTCGGCGATCACCCAGAGGACAGCCGAAAACAGCAGCATCATTTCGCTGCACTTTTTTGACACGACCGAGCTGATGTGCTACCGCCGTGAAAACTTTGAACAGAAGCAGGTCGTCGGAAATATCTACATTGACAACTATGAAGAGGTCATGGAGAGCGTGGAGGACATCCGCAGATCCATGCTGGGCGCTCTTCTGGAACGCCGTATCCATAAATATGTCTCCTCGATGGGGGGCCTGTGCCGCAGAATGGAGCGGGACAAATACTTTATGGTGATCACCCGGAAGGGCCTGGAAGCCATGAAGGAAGACAAGTTCTCCCTTCTGGAGGATATCAAGACCGTGAGCATGGGAAATTCCATGCAGGCCACGGTCAGTATCGGTCTGGGACTGGAAAACGGCAGTTATATTCAGGACAGCGATGCGGCCCGAAGCTCCATCGAGATGGCGCTGGCCCGCGGAGGCGACCAGGTCGTCATGAAGCAGGCCGACAAAATGCAGTTTTTCGGCGGAAAGACGCAGCATGCGGAGCGGAATACCCGCGTGCGTGCCAGGGTAAAGGCCCAGGCGCTGAAAGAAGTGATCGGCAGCTGCGACCATGTGCTTGTCATGGGACACCGGATCACGGATATCGATTCCCTCGGTGCGGCCGTAGGCATAGCGCGGATATCCGCGCATCTCGGGAAGAAAGCACATATCGTGCTCGGAGAGATCAACAGCAGCATCCGGCAGTGGGTCATCGAACTGAAGGAGAGCGGAGAGTACGACCCGGACTACTTTATCAACCATGCCCAGGCCATTGAGATGACCGGCCAGCACTCTGCTGTTATCGTGGTGGATACCAACCGCCCCAGCATGGTGGAGTGCAGCGAGATCCTTTCGCAGACCAGGATCATTGTGGTACTGGATCATCACAGGCAGACAACCGAACAGATCGAACATGCGTCGCTCTCTTATATAGAACCTTCTGCTTCGTCCGCCTGCGAGATGGTCTCCGAGATCCTGCAGTATACGGACGATGAGATCCCGCTGAAACCGCGGGAGGCAGACTGTCTGTATGCCGGCATCGTGGTGGATACCAACAACTTTGTGGCCAAGACCGGCAGCCGCACTTTTGAAGCGGCGGCGTTCCTGCGCAAAAACGGGGCTGATGTGACCCGCGTCCGCAAGTCGTTCAGGAACGATATGGATACCTATAAAGCCAGGGCGGAAGCAGTCCGCGGCGCGGAAGCCTATATGGGCGTGTACGCGATCAGCGTATGCCCGTCGCAGGGGCTTGAAAACCCGACCGTGGTCGGAGCTCAGGCGGCAAACGAGCTTCTGAATATTATCGGTGTCAGGGCTTCCTTTGTACTGACGGATTTTGACGGAAAGATCTATATCAGTGCCCGGGCCATCGACGAAGTGAATGTACAGCTGATCATGGAGCGGCTCGGCGGCGGAGGGCATATGAACATTGCCGGCGCACAGCTTCCGGGCGTGTCCGTGGACGAGGCCAGGGAAAGACTGAAGGAAGTTCTGAAAAAAATGACGGAAGAAGGAGAATTGTAAATATGAAAGTAATACTGCTTGAAGATGTTAAAACAGTCGGAAAAAAGGGCGAGATCGTTGACGTGAGCGACGGCTACGCAAGAAATGTGCTGATCCGTAAGGGCCAGGCAAAGCAGGCGACCGGAAAGAACATGAACGACCTGAAACTGCAGCAGGCCAATGCCCAGAAAATGGCCCAGGAAGCACTGGATGCCGCCAGAAAACTGGGGGAGGAGATGCACGACAAGACGATCAAAGTCGCTGTCAAGACCGGCGAAGGCGGACGCATCTTCGGATCTGTTTCTTCAAAGGAAATTGCGGAAGAACTGAAGGCTCAGCTGAACTACGACGTGGACAAGAAGAAAATCCAGCTGGATACGCCGCTGAAGGCCCTCGGCATGCATACGGTGGAGATCAAGCTGCATCCGCAGGTGACCACATCTGTTTTTGTTCTGCTGACAGAGGCATAATTATATGGAAGAAACATTACTCAAGCGGGTCATGCCCCACAGTGTGGAGGCAGAGCAGTCGGTGATCGGCGCCATGCTCATGGACCCGGATGCCATCACCATTGCCACCGAACTGATCGGCCCGGACGACTTTTACCAGAAGCAGTACGGGGTTCTGTTCGAGGCGATCACTGAGCTGTACGAGGAAGGAAGCGCCGTGGACCTGGTCACGCTGCAGAACCGGCTTCGCGAGAAAGACGTGCCGCCGGAGGTCAGCAGCCTGGAGTTTGTCCGGGAAATGATCGCCATGGTGCCCACGTCCGCCAATATCCGCTCCTACGCGCAGATCGTACAGGAAAAATCCCAGCTGCGGAGCATGATCCGGGTAAATGAGGAGATCGCCGCAACCTGCTATGCGGACCACGACGGCGTGGAAGACATTATGGAGGAGACGGAAAAGAAGATCTTCCAGGTCCTCCAGAAGCGCAGCGGAGATTCCTTCGTCCCCATCAAGGAAGTGGTGCTGAACGCTCTGGACAAGATAGAAGCGGCCAGCCGGATGAAGGGGAATGTCACAGGCCTGGCCACGGGGTTCACGGATCTGGATTATCAGACCTCCGGTTTTCAGCCCTCCGACCTGATCCTCATCGCCGCCCGTCCGTCCATGGGCAAAACTGCTTTTGTGCTGAACATCGCAGAATATATGGCATTTCGAAAAGATGTGACGGTTGCACTGTTCTCCCTGGAGATGTCCAAGGAACAGCTGATGAACCGTCTGTTTTCGCTGGAATCAAACGTGGATTCCCAGGTTTTAAGGACCGGCAACCTCAGTGACAACGACTGGGCCAGTCTGATCGAGGCAGCAGGTGTGATCGGAAATTCCAATCTGATCATTGACGATACCCCGGGTATTTCCATCAGTGAGCTGCGCAGCAAATGCCGCAAGTTCAAGCTGGAGCATAACCTGGGGATTATTATGATCGACTATCTGCAGCTGATGCAGGGGGGAAAGCGGGCGGAATCAAGACAGCAGGAAATCTCGGAGATCTCCCGTTCGCTGAAAGCGATCGCCAGGGAACTTCAGGTGCCCGTTGTCGCCCTTTCGCAGCTGTCCCGCGCCGTGGAACAGCGCCCGGACCACCGCCCGATGCTTTCTGACCTGCGTGAATCGGGTGCCATCGAGCAGGATGCCGACGTCGTCATGTTCCTCTACAGGGATGACTACTATCATCACGATACGGAAAAGAAAGATATAGCGGAAGTGATCATTGCAAAACAGAGAAACGGCCCCATCGGGACGATCGAGCTGGCATGGCTGCCGCGCCTTACAAAATTCGGAAGTTTGAAAAAATAAAAACCTGCCGGGCAGATGATACCGAAGGAAAAGAAACCTGCCGGGCAGATAATCAGGAGATTGATCAGGTATGAAAATCATTATTGTAGGTCTTGGAAAAGTAGGGTCGACACTGGCAGCAGAACTGAGCCGGGAAGGAAACGACCTGACGGTCATCGACAACCGGGAAGCCGTGGTGGAGGCTTTTTCGAGCCAGTATGATATTATGGGCATCTGTGGAAACGGTGTCAGTTATTCTGTTCAGATGGAGGCGGGCATCACCGAAGCGGATCTGATGATCGCGGTGACCGGGTCGGACGAGTTCAACCTGCTTTGCTGTCTGATCGCCAGAAAAGCCGGAAACTGCCATACCATCGCCAGAGTGCGAAACCCTCAGTACAGCACAGAGCTTGCCTATATTCAGGAGGAGCTTGCGCTGGCCATGGTGATCAATCCCGAGCTGGCAGCTGCCGATGAGATCGCCAGGGTGCTGAAGTATCCTTCTGCCATCGATGTGGACAGCTTCAACAAGAGCCGGGTGGAACTGCTGAAGTTCCGGGTTCCGGAGGATTCGGTCCTGGATGGCATGAGGGTCCTGGACATCCACTCCAGATTCCGCAAAAATATCCTGATCTGTACCATTGAGCGCGGAAACGAGCTGCTGATCCCCGGCGGAACCGACAAGCTTCAGGCCAGGGATCTGGTCTCCATTGCGGGATCCGCGTCCGAAGCGAACGACTTCTTCCGTCAGATCGGCCTTGTTACGAACCAGATTAAGTCCATCATTCTGGCGGGCGGCGGTACGCTTTCCTACTATCTGGCGAAGATCCTGAGCGCTTCCGGCATTAAGGTGAAGATCATCGAGAAGAATGAAAAACGGTGTGAAGAACTGTGCATGCTTCTTCCCAAAGTCTCGGTCGTCAACGGGGATCCCCTGAACAAGGAACTGATGCTGGAAGAAGGACTCCGGCATGCCGAGGCCTTTGCCGCCGTGACGGATATCGACGAGGAAAATATCCTGCTCTCCCTGTATGCCAAAAAGGTAGGGAAGATGAAGGTCGTCACCCAGATCAAGCGCATCAGATTTGACGAAGTACTGTCCGACCTGGATCTTGATACGGTGGTATATCCCAAGAGTATTACGGCTGAACACATACTGCGCTACGTGCGCTCCATGAATAACTCCCTGAACAGCAACGTGGAGACCCTGCACCGCATCATCAACAACAAGGCGGAGGCACTGGAATTCTATGTGCGTGAAGAATCCGAAGTGACAGGGAAGACTCTGCAGGAACTGAAGATCCGGAAGGGGATCCTGATTGCCAGCATTACCAGGAACAATGGCAAGGTACTGATCCCCCGGGGCCAGGATATGATCCAGAGAGGGGATACGGTGATCGTGATCACCCGGATCAACGGCCTGAATGATTTGAGAGATATTCTGGAGAGATAACTGTCAAAATGAATAACAAAATGATCGCCTATATTTTAGGCTGGGTTTTAATATTTGAAGCGGCTCTGATGGCTCCGGCCCTGATCGTCAGCCTGATCTACCGGGAACAGGCCGGAGTTTTCATCCTGATCAGCATCGGTCTCTGCCTTGCGGCAGGTTTTCTGCTGAGATGGAAGAAACCGGAGGATGCCAGTATCTATTCCAGGGACGGATTTGTGGCGGTGGCCCTCTCCTGGGTGGTCATCAGTCTGTTCGGTGCCGTTCCGTTCACTATTTCAGGGTATGTTCCGTTCTATATTGATGCTTTGTTCGAGACGGTTTCCGGATTTACGACGACCGGTTCCAGTATTCTGACCAGTGTGGAGGCGTTGCCGAAGTGCCTTCTGTTCTGGCGGAGCTTTACCCACTGGGTAGGCGGCATGGGCGTGCTGGTCTTCCTGATGGCCATCGTGCCGCTGGCTGGCGGTACGAATATGTACATGATGAAGGCGGAGAGCCCGGGCCCTGTTGTCGGAAAACTGGTTCCGAAGGTGAAGGCCACGGCCGGCCTGCTCTATAAAATGTATCTTGGTCTGAGCGTCCTGGAACTGGTATTCCTGCTGGCAGGAAGAATGCCTGTGTTCGACTCGTTCTGTACGGTTTTCGGTACGGCCGGTACCGGAGGATTCGGTATCCTGAATGACAGTTTCGCCAGCTATTCGCCTTATGTGCAGGTGGTGGTGGCTCTGTTCATGATCGCGTTCGGCGTGAACTTCAGCTTCTACTATCTGATGGTTCAGAAAAAACCGAAGGCCGCTTTTGGCATGAGCGAGGTGAGGTTGTACCTGATCGTGATCGTGACAGCCATTACACTGATCACGGTGAATATCTGCACCGCCGGTATTTACGGGGTCCCGGAGGGAATCCGGCAGTCCCTGTTCCAGGTCGGATCCATCATAACGACCACCGGTTTTGCTTCCGCGGACTTTAATCTGTGGCCATCGTTTTCCAAAACGATCCTGGTCCTGCTGATGTTCATGGGGGCCTGCGCGGGCAGTACGGGCGGCGGAATGAAGGTGTCACGTTTCATCATCTGGGGAAAGACGGTAAAGAAAGAACTGTATTCACTGATCCATCCCCACAGCGTGATGAAACTGAAAATGGACGGAAAGCTGGTGGAGCACGCGACGCTGCGTTCGGCCAATGTCTATCTGGTCACCTATTTCCTCATTTTTGCGGCATCCCTGCTGCTGATCTCGCTGGACAACTTCGATTTTACAACGAATTTCACGGCGGTAGCCGCCACCATCAACAACATCGGCCCGGGCCTGGAAGTGGTCGGTCCTACCGGCAACTTTTCCCAGTATTCAGCCTTCTCCAAGCTGGTCCTGTCCTTTGACATGCTGGTTGGAAGACTGGAACTGTTCCCGCTCCTGGTCCTCTTCATGAGAAGTACCTGGAAAGACTGATCCTGGTACAGATATTCCCCGCCTTCAATGACGCAACACAGTCAGGCGGGCCAGGGAGACTGCGGTCCGGCCGCGGTTCCGGCTGGCAGAAGGAGAAGATATGTATACAATTCTGGTTTGTGACGACGAAAAAGAAATCGTTGACGCCATCGAGATCTACCTGGCACAGGAAGGCTTCCGGGTGCTGAAGGCCTATGACGGTGAACAGGCCCTGGACCAGCTGAAAAAGAATGAGGTCCACCTGCTGATCCTCGATCTGATGATGCCGAAGATGGACGGGATCCACGCGATCATGCAGATCCGCAAGACAAGCGGCATCCCGATCATTATCCTTTCTGCAAAATCACAGGATACGGACAAGGTGCTCGGACTGAACCTGGGGGCGGACGATTACATCTCAAAGCCCTTTAATCCGCTGGAACTGGTAGCCAGGGTAAAATCGCAGATCCGCAGATATACGGATCTGGGTTCCATTTCCCAGGACAGCGGCGAAAAAATATACCGCACCGGCGGACTTGTGATCAACGACGACCGCAAGGAAGTGACCGTGGACGGAGAACCGGTCAAACTGACGCGGATCGAATACAGCATCCTGCTGTTTCTGGTCAAGAACCAGGGGAAGGTCTTTTCCATCGAACAGATCTACGAGGAGATCTGGAAGGAAGAGGCATACGGTGCCGACAATACGGTGACCGTTCATATCCGCCATATCAGAGAAAAGATCGAGATCGATCCCAAGAACCCGAAATATCTGAAGGTGATCTGGGGAATCGGCTATAAAGTGGAAAAGATCTGAAAATGAAAAACAAAAGAAAACTGAGTTATCCCGGCTATATACGGATTATTCTGGCTGTGGTCCAGACGGCTGCAATTCTTGTGCTTGCCGTCTGTGTCCACAGCATTCTGACCTGGAGGCAGGACTGGGGTGGACTGAGGGAAGCCGCCGGAGATTATCTGGAGACTTCCTTTTTCTTTCGCCGGGTGGATGAGATCCTGGATCATAAGATCCTGGGCCGGCAGAACCTGGAACTGTTCGAGTCGGACGGGGAATTCGACGACCTGAAGGAGATCGACATCCAGTCCTATGGTCTGCCGAATACCAATTATCAGGATCTGAACACCACCTACCTTGTCAAGGATCTGCTCGATTTTGACAGGAGCGGCGGCAGACAGGAACTTCATGAGGCCATTGAAAAAGCAGTCCGGGACGGAAACCGGAACCATCCGGCCGGCGAGATCCTGGGAGATCAGTGGGAGAACCTGGAGACCATCCTTCCGGTCACTGATATATCTCTGGCCGAATGTTCCAAGTGGTATACCAACTCCACGGATTTCATTCTGGAAATGTACCAGAAGCTGGATGAGGTCTGTGAGAGCATCTCGAGTGCCTATCAGGCCTACACTATGCTGCAGGATGAGAGCTGGTCCGAGGATGCGCCCAGCAATCTGCGGTACTGCATTCTGAACAAGGCCACCGGGGAGATCTACACCAATCTGGAAGTCACCACTTTTGAGCAGGCGGAGAAAGCCCTTCCTGAACTGCCTGAATTCATGCCTCTGTTCAAGGGGGAGCGCAGCTACAACGTGATGGTGGCAGACCAGGATGAAACGTACAGCGAAGCGGCACTGCTGTGGTTTCAGTCGGAACGTTTTGTGAGTACAAACGAAAAAGTGCTTCTTGCCGTCGATCCGTCGTTTCCTGTGATGGATGACCTGCAGACCGATTCCGAACAGTTCTCGCAGCTGGGCAGCAGGCTGATGGCCTGCACGGCAGCCGCGGTGCTCTCCCTGCTGGTACTGGTGGTATGCTTTCTTTTAAGCATCCTTTCAACGGGACATCTGGCCCCGCATCAGGAGACCCGCCTTTATTTTGTTGACAGGATCCCCAGCGAGCTGGCGCTGGCGGCATACATGTTCCTGCTGATTCTCTTTGTCGTGGCCTTCAGGAGGGGGCCCGGCCCGCTGGGTCCGTATCTGACCAGGTACAGGATCCGTCTTGCCCTGATCGCGGCCGGCTACCTTGTTTTTCTTTCCGGATGCACCGGGCTTGCGCGCAGACTGCAGAGAAAGACACTCTGGAGCAACAGTATCTCCCGCATGCTCGTTCACAGCTGGCGGCAGGTGACCTCCACACGACTCCTTTCAGGGCGCTTCCTTGTTATTTACATCACTTTTTTTGCCCTGAATCTGCTTTTCCTTGTGATCTTCGGACGGGCAGGTGTCTTCCTTGTCCTGATCATGGACATTGTCGCGCTGCTTTATCTTCTGCGCGATCTGGTGGGCAAACAGAGCGTCTGGGAAGGCATACACAAGATCTCCCAGGGAAACCTGAGCTACAAGATCGATGTCACGCCGCTTCAGGGGGACACCTATGAAATGGCAAAAGCCATCAATGACATGGGCGACGGGCTGCAGGAAGCCGTCGATTCGCTTCTTAAGAATGAGAGACTGAAGGCGGAGCTGATCACCAACGTGTCCCACGACCTGAAGACACCGCTTACCTCCATCGTCAATTACGTGGATCTGCTGAAAAAAGAAAATCCGCAGGGAGAGAACGTGCGGAAATACATCGAGATCCTGGAGCAGAAATCCCTCAGGCTGAAACAGCTGACAGAAGACCTGGTGGAGGCCAGCAGGATCAGTTCCGGAAACATCACGCTGGAAATGATGCGGCTGCCCTTTGAGGAGATTCTGCACCAGGCCTGCGGGGAGTTCGCGGACCGCTTTGACGAGAGACATCTGAAGACGGTGCTTTCCATCGATCAGGAAAAGCCCCTGTGGATCATGGCGGACGGGAACCAGCTCTGGCGGGTCCTTGAGAACCTGATGAGCAATGTCTGCAAATACGCAAAAGAGGGGACCGACTTTTCCATCTCGCTGAAACGTTCCGCACAGGATCACAGGATCGTCCTTGAGATGAAAAATGAAACGGACCAGGATCTTTTTGTGTCGGACGAGGATCTGACGGAACGTTTTGTCAGGGGCGACGTAAGCCGCCATACGGAAGGCAGCGGCCTTGGTCTTTCCATCGCAAAAAGCCTGGCGGAACTGATGGGCGGAACCCTGCAGATCCATACGCAGGAAAGGCAGTTCCTCGCGGTACTGTCCTTTGAAGATGCCGGTCAAAACTGAAAAATGTGTGAATTCTCCGGCCGTTTTATTGACAGACGGCAAATTGGGAGTAGACTGAATCTGGATTTAGCGATCCGGTTTCGGCGGATCCGTTTTGCTGAGACTGTAAGATTCTGAGCATATAAGAGCATGCTTACAGCATATATGATTATGCTTACAACATATAAGATCATGCTTACAGAAGATAAGAGCATGTTGGCAGAATATAAGAGCATTTAAGATCTTAGGAGAAAGGAAATCATCATGAAAGAAAGATTTGACCGTTTCATGTACGGAAGATACGGATCGGACCAGCTGTCGAAGCTGCTGCTGGGGGTCTGCTTCGCATGCCTCATACTGAATGTTTTTACCGGCAGCAGGCTGCTCTATCTGATCGCGGTCGTCATGCTGGTGTTTGCCTATATCCGGATCTTTTCCAAGGACCATACCCGCCGTTACGCGGAAAATATGAAGTATCTGCAGATCCGTGACAGGATCCTGAAAAAACTGGGACTTACGGAGAAGCAGATCCAGCAGAGAAAAATGTATCATATCTACCATTGCCCCGGATGCAGCCAGAAGATCCGAATTCCGCGCGGAAAAGGACGGATCGAGATCACCTGCCCGAAATGCGGGAACAAATTTACAAAGAACAGCTGACAAAATGGATCCGGGTCCTTTTAGGAGAGCCTTATGTTTGGATATATCTATGTCAATGAACAGGAACTGAAAGTCCGGGAGCTGGTCACTTACAGAGGGTTCTACTGCGGACTGTGCCGGACGCTGCACCAGAGGTACGGCAGGACCGCGCAGCTGCTTCTGAATTATGACCTGACTTTTCTTGCCATCCTTCATACGGGGCTGTATGAGACGCCTACCCGGAATGAGCATCACAGATGCCTGATCCACCCGGCGGTCAGCCACCTGACCATGCAGAGCGAGGCCGTGGAGTATGCCGCGGATATGTGCGTGCTTCTTTCCTGGTACAAACTGGTGGACGACTGGAAAGACGAGAAGAAGGTCTCCCGCCTGACGATGGCCAACATCCTGTATCCGGATGTGAAAAAGCTGAAACAGAAGTATCCGCGCCAGAGCGCGGCCATTGAGAAGAACATCCGCCTGCTGGCCCGCGCGGAGCAGGAGAACAGCACGGACGTGGACAAGGTCAGCGGATATACGGGACGCTTCCTGGCCGAGATATTCGTGTGGAAAGACGATGTCTGGCAGGAAGATCTTCGGACCATGGGCTTTTTCCTGGGGAAATTCATCTATCTGATGGATGCCCTGGATGATGTGGAAAAAGACCGGAAAAAAGGAAATTACAATCTGTTTCTTTCTTACGGTGATGTCTGGAGCGAAGAAAACAGGGAGAAGATACGGGGACTTCTGACGGAAATGATGATTGTCTCTTCGGCAGCCTTTGAGCGCCTGCCTGTGCTCGAGCATGCGGAGATCATCCGGAATATTCTTTATTCCGGAGTATGGTGCAGATATCAGCTGCTGGAGCCCGGGACGAAAAAGAAAATCAGAGCACGAGGAATATGATTTATGAGAAATCCGTATGAGATCCTTGGTATCAGCGAGACAGCCACTGAGGATGAGATCAAAAAAGCATACCGGCGGCTGAGCCGCATCTACCATCCGGACGCGAATGTGAACAATCCGAATAAAGCGCAGGCCGAGGAGAAGTTTAAGGAGATCCAGCAGGCCTACCAGCAGATCATGTACGAACGCGAACATGGCGCCGGCACCTACCAGAGAGGCCCGGGCAGTTCCTACGGCGGCGGAAGCAGTTACGGAGGAAACGGCTACGGCGGTTATGGCGGCTATGGCGGATTCGGAGGATTTGGCGGGTTCGGCGGATTCGGATCCTACGGCGGGCGCCAGAATGCAGGAAGCGGCTGGTCGGAAGAGGATACCCGCATGCAGGCGGCCATGAACTATATCCGCAGCGGCCATTACCGCGAGGCACTGCATGTGCTCTCCGAGATAGAGAACCACACGGCCAGATGGTACTATTACAGCGCCATTGCCAACATGGGCCAGGGAAACAACGTAGTGGCCAAAGAGCATGCCAGAAGGGCGGCGGATCTGGAACCCAACAATCCGGAATACCTGCAGCTGATCCGTCAGCTGGAACAGGGCGGCGAGTGGTACCAGCAGCGCGGCGATGTGTACGGCAGCCCGGTCAATATCGATCCCGGCAGCCTTTGCCTGCGGCTGTGCATCCTGAATATGTGCTGCGGCCCGATGTGCGGGACAAGGTTCTTTTTCTGCTGAGTGGGACAGAGGGACGTTCACCTTTGTCCCTTTTTCATAACCGGATAACATACTTGAGTTCTATGCTTTCATCCGCTATAATAAACAGGCAGTAATCTGAAATACGCAAAGGAGTAACAAGCTTATGAATAAACCTGAATCAGTTTCGTATACAGCGCCTCAGCCGGGGCTGGAAGAAGAGAAGACGGTGCAGCGTGAACGCCTTTCCGGAATTCTCGTTCACCCGACCTCCTTTCCGTCACCCTACGGAATCGGCGATCTGGGTCCCGGAGCGTACGCGTTCATTGATTTCCTGAAGGCGTCTTCACAGCATCTGTGGCAGGTCCTTCCGCTCGGTCCTACCGGTTTTGGCGATTCGCCCTACCAGGGTCCGTCCGCTTTTGCGGGACAGCCGCTGATCATCAGCCCGGACAAGCTTGCCAAGATGGGCCTGCTGACAGAACAGGACCTTCAGGACCGCAGGGACTGGGATCCCAGAAAGGTCGACTACGGCCCCGTGATCCAGTACAAAACGGAGCTCCTTAAAAAGGCATGGCACGCGTTCTTCCATACACCTGACAAAACACTGATGGAACAGTTCGAGACATTCTGCCGCAAGGAAGCGTACTGGCTGGATGACTACGCCCTGTTTATGGCATGCAAGGATGCCCACGGCGGATGCAGATGGCTGGAATGGGAGCCGTCTCTGGTAAATCCGACGGAAAAGACAAAAACGGAATGGCGCACCAAACTGAAGGATGAGATCGACTATTACCGTTTTGTTCAGTTTATCTTTGAACTGCAGTGGGAAGAACTGAGAAGCTACGCCCATGAAAATGACGTGGAGATCATCGGAGACATTCCCATCTTCGTGTCGCTGGACAGCGCGGATGTCTGGGCCAATAAGAAGCTGTTTGATCTGGATACCAAGGGATTCCCGCGGACGGTGGCAGGGGTTCCGCCGGACTATTTCAGCGCGACAGGCCAGCTGTGGGGAAATCCGCTGTATAACTGGGTGCATCATGAAAAGACTGGTTACAAGTGGTGGATCAGCCGCATCCGCAGGCAGCTTCAGCTGACAGATTATCTGCGTATAGACCATTTCCGCGGTTTCGAGGCCTTCTGGTCCGTTCCCGCCGAGGAAGAGACAGCCATGAACGGGGCCTGGATCAAAGGACCCGGCGAGAAGCTGTTCCGGGCCGTGGAAAAGGAACTTGGAACCGGACTGCCGATCTTTGCCGAGGACCTTGGCGTGATCACCCCGGAGGTGGACCATCTGAGAGAGAGCCTCGGGTTCCCGGGAATGAAAGTCCTGCAGTTCGGATTCGGAGACATGGGGGACAAAAAATATATCCCGCATTTCTACACAGATGTCAACTGCATCTGTTATACCGGCACACACGACAACGACACCACCGCGGGCTGGTATCATTCACAGCCGGAGATCATCAAGGACAGGATCCGCCGTTATGGGAACACATCGGGAGATCTGATCGGATACGATTTCATCCGTTTCAGCTTCTCATCCATAGCGAAATACGCCATCTTCCCGATCCAGGATCTTCTGCTGCTGGGAAGCGAAGCCCGCATGAATACACCTGGCGTAGCCGCTGCCAACTGGGCATTCCGCTATGTGCAGGAAGACCTGAACAAAGATAAGGCCTTCTGGCTGAAACAGACGACCGAGCTGTATGCCCGCGATTAAAGGAGTTGATAAGACATGATTCGCCTGATCCTGATTCTCCTTTTTCTGGTCGTATTCTTCCTGATCTCCATCCCGATCTACCTGGTGGAATGGCTGATCGGAAAAAGGAATCCGCAGCTTCGTGACCGTTCTTCCCTGGCAATCGTCAGGGTGGCGTGCCGCATCGTGGGATTCCTTGCGGGAATCCGCCTTACGGTCAAAGGACTGGATAACGTTCCGAAAGACCGGCCTGTGCTGTTTATCGGAAACCACAGAAGCTTTTTTGATATCATCGTGACGTATCCTCTGATGGCAAGACCCACCGGATTTCTGGCGAAGATAGAGCTGAAGAAGGTTCCGTTCCTGGCCTGGTGGATGTATTTTGTCAACTGCCTGTTCCTGGACAGAAAGGATAACCGGCAGGGGCTGCAGGTCATCCTGGCCGCCATCGACAAGATCAAAAACGGCATATCCATTGTCATATTCCCGGAGGGAACCAGAAACAAGGAAGCTTCCCAGCTGGATCTGCTTCCGTTCCATGAGGGATCCTTTAAAGTGGCTACCAGATCCGGCTGTCCCGTTGTGCCCATGGCCATATCCGGCACTTCAGCCGTGTTTGAAGACCATATGCCGTGGGTCCGCTCCGTGCCTGTTACCGTGACTTTCGGAGAACCCATCGAGACCGCGGAACTGGACCGTGCCCAGCAGAAGCAGCTTTCCGGGAAAGTGAGGGAGCAGCTGCTGGAGATGCTGAAGAATTCATAAAAGGATACTTTTCTGAACGGATGATAATTACATTTGAAGGACGGCGGCAGATCCTGCCTGTGGCCTCCTCCAGATGCCCGTTGTCCTCTTCGAGAGGGCTCCGTCGCTGATTCGCGGCGCCCCTCCGAAAACGCGCTGCGCTTGGACGGTTCTCCGGGGCGCGCTGCTATCCTCGCCCTCTCTTCGAGTCCTGCCGACGCATCTTCCGGAGACCACAGGCAGGATCTGCCGCCTGACTTCAACAGCGAAAGTACTACAGTTTTTCATTCTGTTCGTAAGCTGATAAGGATTATATTCTCCAGTTTTCGTCTTTCATATAAATTTCGCAATTCATCATTATTGCATAGAATCTGACAAATACAGACAGACGAATACAAACAGCCATTATGTACATGGATATGTTCTTGTGAAACAGTACTATCATCATACAAAGGGTGATAGTACTGTTTTGGGATGACATATCATTTACATAATGGCTGTTTCTGCTGTGTCAGCTTATGCCGGGGCTTCTGTCGTCCAAGAATGTACAATTTCAAAACGGTTTATAAGTATGCAATTATGAACAAAGAGCAGATGTGGCAAGAAACGCACGATGTCATTACCTTGACAGATTGTACTTAAATAAGTACAATGTTTTTATTAATGGAGAGGAATCGAGTCTATGAAAATCAGTGCCTGCCGGGTATTGGCCCCGGCAAAGATCAATCTTGGCCTGGACGTGCTGCGCAGACGGGAGGACGGATACCATGAACTGCGAATGATCATGCAGAGCATCTCGGTGTGGGACACGCTGGATCTCCGGATCACCGAAGAGCCGGGCATCAGGGCGACCTGCAGCGAGCCGTCCCTGGCGATGGATGAAAAGAATCTGGTCATCCGCGCGGCAGTTCTTCTGAAAGAAGAGTTCCATATTCCGGGAGGACTGAAGATCCACCTTGACAAAAAAATACCCATGGCCGCCGGCCTCGCAGGGGGAAGCACGGATGCAGCGGCCGCACTGATTGGCCTGAACAGACTGTGGGAACTGCATCTTTCCGATGAAGAGCTTGCAAAAAGAGGGCTGAAGCTCGGAGCGGATATTCCGTTCTGCGTGATGGGAGGAACAGCGCTTGCCGAAGGAATCGGGGAAAAGCTTACCCGTCTGGAACCCGCGCCTGAAGCCGCGGTTGTCCTTGTAAAACCGCCTGTGGATGTTTCCACGGCTTTCGTATACGGAAATCTGCGGGCTTCGGAGCTGAAGGAGCATCCGGACATAGACGGACAGATGGATGCCATCCGCAGAAGAGATCTTGCCGGAATGTGCGAAAAATGCGGGAATGTGCTGGAGACCGTGACCGTTCCGGCCTGCCCTGTCATCAGAGAGATAAAAGAGACAATGCTGCAGACAGGCGCTCTGGTTTCCATGATGAGCGGCAGCGGACCGACCGTGTTCGGCCTGTACCGCGGGAAAGAGGATGCCGGGGAGGCAGCGCGCATCCTTCAGAATATATATCCGGATGCCAGTGTCCTTGCGGCGGAATTCACAGATGGAATCAGAACAGAGACCTATACAGGAGAACAGTGACAGATGGTGGAACAACTGACAATGGAAATGAACGAATTTCTCCCGCTCAGGGATGTGGTCTTCCAGACGCTGCGAAGCGCCATACTTAAGGGAAGCATCCTTCCGGGAGAACGCCTGATGGAAATCCACCTGGCAAATAAACTGGGCGTCAGCAGGACGCCTGTCCGGGAAGCCATCCGGATGCTGGAACAGGAAGGCCTGGTCGTCATGATACCGCGCAAAGGCGCCACAGTCGCCGAGATCACGGTCTCGGAACTGGTGGATGTCCTTGAGATCCGTATGACGCTGGAAGAGCTCGCCATGAAGCGCGCCTGCAGAAATGTCACGCCGGAATGGCTGGAAAAGCTGGAGGTCGCGGAACAGGAATTCCAGAAGGTGATCGCCGAGAACAATGATGTGGAAGCATGGGCCCTGGCGGACGAGAAATACCACAACGTCATCTACGAGATGACGGGAAACCGGCGGCTGATCCAGCTGCTGAGCAATCTCCGGGAACAGATGTACCGCTACAGAATGGAATATCTGAAGAACAGGGATGCCCATGAGAGCCTTGTGGAAGAGCATAAAGAGATCATCCGGGCGCTGAAGCAGAAAGATGAAGTGGTAGGCATCAGGACTACGGATGAGCATATCAACAGGCAGAGAGAGAAGATCATCTCAATTCTTGAAGAGAAGAATCAGTGAGTCAGAGGGACGTTCACCGTGACTCATTTTGCAAGCGGCCAGTCAGCAAAAGCTGACTGGCCGCTGTTCAAAATGAGTCACGGCGAACGTCCCTCTGACTCACTGCATTTCACGATATACTTCGTTAAGTTTTACGATCGCCTGGTCATATCCTTCTTCACTGAAGGGAAAGGAAAAGTACTGTTTCTGCTCTTCGGGTGTGAAATCGAAGGAATACGGCCCGGGATAAACACACAGGACCAGCTGGTCCTCCTCCTTCTGAAAACGGTAGTTGATCTGATTCCAGCTGCCGAAGAAGGGGGACTTTTTGAGAAACTGCAGAGGAAGAACTTTCTCTATCTCCATGAGTTATCTTTTTCCCTCCCGTTTCAGTTCCAGGAAGCGCTGAATACGGTCGATCGGGTTGAGCAGTTCGCTTACGGAGCCGTCATGGTTCAGCGTGTCGATCAGCAGGGCAATATACTTGCTCATGTCGCAGCCTACATAATAGGGGCGGGAAAGCAGCTCGGGAGACTGCCAGGTCAGATTGGTAGTCAGGATGGAGTGGAAGATCCCTTTTTCGTGAGCCTCGTCGAAGCGCTCCAGACCGTTAGTGAACAGTCCGAAGGTTGCGCACAGGAAGATCCGGTTTGCCTTTCTCTTTTTCAGTTCTCCGGCCACTTCCAGCATGCTGTCTCCGGAGGAGATGATGTCATCCAGTATGACAATGTCCTTTCCTTCGACATCCGCGCCCAGGAATTCGTGGGCGACGACCGGATGAATGCCGTGTTTGATATGTGCATAGTCCCTGCGCTTATAGAACATGCCCATATCAAGGCCAAGAACGTTGGCCATCAGAATGGCACGGCCGGCGGCTCCTTCATCCGGGCTGACGACCATCAGATTCTGAGGAGAGATCTGGATATCGTCCGCCGCGCGGTACAGTCCTTTGATGAACTGATAGATCGGCTGGACCGTTTCGAATCCGTGAAGCGGGATCGCGTTCTGCACGCGGGGATCGTGGGCGTCGAAGGTGATGATGTTGTCTACTCCCATTTTGACGAGCTCCTGCAGTGCAAGGGCACAATCCAGGGATTCTCTGCCGCTGCGTCTGATCTGACGGCTTTCGTAGAGATAGGGCATGATCACGTTGATACGTCTGGCCTTGCCGCCGACAGCAGCGATCACTCTCTTCAGGTCCTGAAAATGATCGTCGGGAGACATCAGGTTGATCACATTGTTCATCTTGTAGGTCAGGCTGTAATTGCAGACATCGACCAGAATGAACAGGTCGTCGCCGCGGACCGTGTCATTGATCTCTCCTTTTGCTTCGCCGGAACCAAAACGGGGGGTACGCGCGTCTACAAGATAATTGTCCTTGGCATAGTTGTGCAGCTGGGAGTTCCCGGCCCATTCGTGGTTTCTCTGCTTTCTCCAGGAGACAATATAATCATTTACTTTGTTGCCGAGCGTTTCGCAGCTTTTCAGAGCAATGATTCCCAGTTCGCCTACCGGAATGGATTCGCTGTTGCTTTCGATTGCAGATAACATGCATTCCCTCCTTGAAAACGGAATAGTCCGTATTGATCGCTCCGGCCCTGTCTAATCGGGCGGATCAGTGACTCAGTTTTTTCTGCAGCCGGATATCCTTGCCGGAAAGCTTCAGAAAAGTGAATTCGCTGGTAAGCCGTGAAAAGATTCGTTCCGTGTAGATGGCCGCGACACGGTCCAGCGTCAGGTTGGTGGATATGATAACAGGTTTTTTGTTCAGGATCCGTTCATTCAGGATCCCGAACAGCCTCGAGGACACAAAGGCATTGGTGAGTTCCGTACCCAGATCATCAATGATCAGAAGGTCACAGTCGGTGATATGCTCCAGCAGCTGTGTGTGCTCTTCCTCCTTCTGGTCGGAGAAAGCGGCTTCAGCCAGTTCGTCAAACAGACGGAAAGCCGAGAAATAGATGACGGAGTGAGCGGATTCGATCAGGGCCCTGCCGATGCAGCGGGACAGCAGCGTTTTGCCCAGCCCCGTATCCCCGTAGAGGAACAGGTTCTGACAGGAAGAATCAAACTGCTCCGTGAACTGGCGGCAAACCATAAGCGCATGCTCCGCCAGCTTCCTGGGGGAAGGCTCCGACGGAGTGACGGCAGTGTCCGGGTAGTAGTCCAGCGAGAAGTCCTCAAAGCGTTCCTCCGAAGGAGAGTCCAGCAAATGAGATTCTCTGTACAGCAGATCGATCACCGCCTGCCGGAAACAGTGGCATTTTTCTGTGCCGATATAGCCGGTGTCGCGGCAGTCCGGACAGACATAGCGGACAGAAAGAATATCGCCGGGCAGCCCGGCCTTCGCCAGGAGGGTCTGCCGCTCCTGCATGCATCTGTCCGTATATTGCCGGTATGCGGCCTGCACTTCTTCCCGCTCACTGTCGGAAGAGGCGAACAGGATCTTTCTGGCGCTCCGGGTCCCCTCCGCGGCAACCTCCGCGTCAAGTTCCCTCAGACGGGGGATGGACTGATATACCTTTTCCCGCCGTTCCTCCATATCCTGCCGGCCCCGGTTGCGGTGCTCCAGGTAAATGCGCATAATCTGGTTGTATTGCTCGTTCGTGATCGACATGTGAAAACCTCATCCGCAGCGTTACTGCGACGCCCCGTTCTCTAAAAGCCGGCGCTCCAGATCCTGATAATCGTATTCACGCTGTGTGTAATTATTGAAACGGTTGCCTGAGCCGGTTCCGGCGGCAGGCTCTTTCTTTCCGGCCTGGGTTTTCTGCCTGGCCTGATGGGCTTCATCCAGGGCACCTATATCCTGAAGGGAGCGGACATTCTGCTTCTTCCACTGTTCAAGGATTTTCCCTGCATACTGGAAGGAGGGTTCATGCGTCTGCATGACTGTCCTTTTGCAGGCTTCCAGAACGACGTCCATGGTAAAACCAAGGTCGGTCAGCCAGTAGGTGATCATCTGCTGTTCCGCGGGAGAAGGATCCCGGCGCCTGATGCCGAAGGCATTCATGACCGTGTAATAGTCTTTATGGTAAAGACTGGACTCCTTCTGAGCCTCCTGTACGGTCCGGATATTCTTCTCATGCCAGGCAAGCGCGACCTTCCGCATATAGTGCCTGCTGGCGGAACCTTTGGAAATACAGTATTCAAGCAGGTAAACGATCAGGTCCGAAGAAAAACCGAGCGTATCATAGTAATACAGAAGTTCCTCCTGCTCGGAAGAGGAGAGCGGCCTTTTCATGTACTGATCCGCCACAAAGAACATCTGGCGGATATCCTCCTGTCCGGAAAGCGCGCGCATCCGGTCCCTTGTCGGAGCGGAAGCAGGTTCCGGCGCTTCCTGCGGGACGTTTTCCTGACGGGCATCCGGTAAATTCAGCCTGATGGCTGCCGGCTGCCCGGACTGATCCGGGGTGACGGACAGCAGCTGCATGCGTTCCCAGTAGGAGATGGCGCGCTGAATGTCCTTTTCCGTACATTCCAGAGCATCCGAAGCCAGTGAAAGAGAAAATTCCGTTCCCGCCTGGCAGTATCTGAGCAAAAGAAGGAATACCTTTACAAATTCACCGTTTGCGCGGGACATGTACCCGTCAATAAAAGAATTTGGAATGACTGTGATTCCCTGCCGGAGATCAGATGTTATTTTCATTTTTGTCTTCCCCGGAGGCAAGCAGGTGCTCGCCCACCTGATATATATCGCCGGCTCCCATTGTAAGGACCAGATCGCCGCTGGAACAGTGGGAGAGCAGATATTGTTCTATTTCTTCGAAAGAGGGAAGGTAGACGGCATCCGCGCCGAGTTCCTCCAGTTTCCTGCGCAGGGTATCGGAGCTGATCCCGAGCGTATCCGTTTCACGGGCGGCATAGATATCCGCCAGAACCACATGGTCCGCGAGGAACAGGGCCTGCGCAAACTCATCCATCAGCGATTTTGTGCGAGTGTAGGTATGCGGCTGGAAGACGCACCATACGCTGCCGGCCTTATAATTAGCGGCTGCGCGCAGCGTTGCCGATATCTCCGTGGGATGGTGGGCATAGTCATCTATAATGGTGATGCCGTTTACGACACCCTTCTTCTGGAAGCGGCGGTCCGTACCTGTAAAGCTCTCCAGCCCGGCAAGCATGCTGGCTCTGGGAATGTTCAGAAAATCGGAGGCAGCGGCAGCGGCACAGGCGTTGGAGACATTGTGAATGCCCGGAACCTTCAGGGTAATGCGGTCAGTGGCCTTTCCGTGACAGACCAGCGTAAAGGTTGGATATCCGTTCGCGTCATAGGAAATGTCTTCTGCATGATAGTCACCCGTCTGAACGCCGAAGGTGGTGACGGTGCAGGAAAGTCCTTTTGTAAATCCGTCGATATCTGGTGTCTCCGCCTGAAGAATGAGCTGTCCTTCCGGAAGGATATTCTCCGCGAACAGCCGGAAAGAGTGACGGATATCGTCCAGATCCTTAAAGAAATCCAGATGATCCGCGTCAATGTTCAGGATGATCCCGACCAGAGGGTTCAATGAAAGAAAGCTGTTGGTATATTCGCAGGCCTCCGTAAGGAAGGTGTCCGAAGAACCAAGCCGCACATTGCCTCCGATCGACTGAAGCATGCCCCCGACGGAGATGGTCGGATCCGTTTCGGCGGCCATCAGAATATGTGCCAGCATGGAGGTGGTGGTCGTCTTTCCGTGAGTACCGGCAACAGCGATGGAATTACTGTAGTTTTCCATCAGTTCACCCAGAAGCTGGGCACGGCTGAGCATGGGCAGCTCCCGGCGGAGGGCTTCCTGATACTCCGGATTGTCCGGATGAACGGCGGCAGTATAGACAACGACCTCTGTTTCTTCGCTGATATTTTCCGCCCGCTGGCCGTAGAAGACAGTTGCGCCGAGCTCTTCAAGCCATTCCGTCAGTGCGGACCTGCGTGAGTCTGAGCCGGTCACCGGGAATCCTTCCTTAATTAATATGGCGGCAAGGCCGCTCATACTGATCCCGCCGATGCCGATGAAATGAACATGGACGGGCTGCTGATACTGAATCTGATACATAATGTGCTCCTGAAAAAAAGTCTGAAAGACCCGGAGAGACCCCGGGCCTGTGTCTTATTCTTTGCCGTTCCAGCAGTAAGTGCACAGCTTGCACGGCTCAATGCCGATGGAACGGATCATGTCATCCAGCCTGTGATAGCGCAGAGAAGTAAAATTCAGCTCTTTGCAGATATCATCAAGCATACCCTGGTATAAGGGGTGATCGGGATCTGTGTAATCGGCAAGATTGTCCGGCTCCATACAGCCTTCCCGCCGGAGAATGATCCTCCGCGCGATCAGGTCCAGATCCGATGTGGAGCGTGAAAAATTAAGATATTTGCATCCGAACATGATGGGAGGACATGCCGGTCTGACATGCACTTCCTTTGCGCCGCTCTGGTAGAGAAACTCGGTGGTCTCGCGCAGCTGTGTGCCCCTGACGATGGAGTCGTCAATGAGCAGGAGCCGTTTCCCCTTGATCAGCTTGTGCACCGGGATCAGCTTCATCCTTGCGATCAGGTTCCGCTGGTCCTGATTGGTCGGCATGAAGGAACGGGGCCAGGTAGGCGTATATTTAATGAAGGGACGGGTAAACGGAATGCCGGAGGCATTGGAGTAGCCGACGGCATGAGCGGTTCCGGAATCGGGAACGCCCGCGACACTGTCCGCGTCCGCATTGTCACGCTTCGCCAGGAGACGACCGCATTCATTGCGCATGAATTCGACATTGACGCCCTCGTAGCTGGATGTCGGATAGCCGTAATAGACCCAGAGGAAAGAGCAGATCTTCATTTTGTCCCGCGGGGGAGCAACAGTCTCCACTTTTTCCGGAGTGACAAAAACGACTTCGCCCGGTCCGAGCTCCTTCAGGTCTTCATATCCCAGATTCAGGAATGCGAAACTCTCGAAGGAAACACAGTGCGCATCCGCTTTCTTACCTATTATAACAGGTGTCCTTCCAAGACGGTCTCTGGAGGCGTAGATGCCTTCGGAAGTAAGGAGAAGGACCGTCAGCGATCCGTCGACCTTTTCCTGGAGATAACGAAGCCCATCCACGATGGTGTCCTGCTGGTTGATGACTGCGGCCGCGATCTCTGTCGGGTTGATCATTCCGCCGCTCATCTCGAGAAAATGGGAGTGGCCGTTGTGGTAGCACTCTTCGACCAGTGCGTCCGCATTGTTGATCTTGCCCACCGTGGTAATGGCGTAGCTCCCAAGGTGGGAGTTTACCAGCAGCGGCTGGGGTTCATAATCGGAAATGCAGCCGATTCCCAGGTTTCCCTCCAGGTCCTCCGCATCGCGTTCGAATTTGGTCCGGAAAGGAGAGTTCTGGATATTGTGAATGGCCCGGTCAAAGCCATCCTTTCCGTGGACGACCATCCCGGCTCGCCTGGTACCAAGATGAGAGTGATAGTCCGTTCCGAAAAACAGATCCAGTACACAGGAACCTTTTGAAGCAACACCAAAGAACCCACCCATAGACAAGCCTCCTGATCTTATGCTATTATCTTTTTACGTTCCCAAGTTTAGCATGGAATTCGCATGAATTCAAGGAACGAGCTGAGATTGGTGAAAGCTGTACAAAAAAGCCTTGACGCCTATGACCATTCATGTTAAACTGGACAGGCGTTTGGAAGCAGGCTTTTTTTTTGTGCCCGAAAAACAGGGTTTTCCGGTTTTTCAAAACAGAAGAGCCCTCCGTTTATCCGGAGGAAAGCATCAAAACGACACAAACAAAGAGAGTGAGGTGGAAGTTGTGCGCGTCAGAATCACATTAGCATGTACGGAATGCAAGCAGCGGAACTACAATACGATGAAGGAAAAGAAACTCCATCCGGATCGTATGGAAACCAAGAAGTACTGCCGTTTCTGCAGAAAGCATACCATGCATAAGGAAACCAAGTAAGGCGCTGTTTCAGAAAGGAAATGGATTGATATGGCAAAGCAGAAAGCAGATACGCCGGAAAAGAGTTCCTTTGAAACATGGTGGGAAGGCGTGAAAGCCGAGTTTCGCAAGATCATATGGCCGAACCAGAACACACTGGTGAAACAGACTGGTGCTGTGGTAGCCGTATCCATCGTACTTGGAATCATGATTGCCATTCTGGATTTCGTGTTCCAGCATGGAATTGATTTTCTGGTCAACATTTAAATTCTGAGGAGATCCCAGAACAAAGGAGATTGTATGGCAGAGGCACGCTGGTATGTAGCACATACATATTCAGGTTATGAGAACAAGGTGAAGGCCAACATCGAGAAATCCATCGAGAACCGTCATCTGGAAGATCAGATTCTGGAGGTAAAGGTTCCGCTGGAGGATGTGGTGGAGATGAAGAACGGTGTCCGGAAAGTCGTTCAGAGAAAGATGTTTCCCGGATATGTCCTCATCAATATGGTAATGAATGACGACACATGGTACGTTGTCAGAAATACCCGTGGAGTCACCGGGTTTGTAGGTCCTGGATCCAAACCGGTTCCGCTGACAGAGGCAGAGCTTGAAAACCTGACCAGCCAGCAGCAGCAGGTGGTCGGAGAATTCCACGAGGGTGATGTGGTCGTTGTGACGGAAGGCCCCTGGAAGGATACCACCGGAGCTGTCCAGAGTGTAAACGACGGAAAGCAGACCGTTACAATCAACATCGAGGTGTTCGCCGGCGGCGGAACACCGGTGGAACTGAGTTTTTCCGCAGTAAAAAAACAAAGATAAAATGTGTCCTTATGGACGCACCCGTGGGAGGGAATATCTCCCGACATTACCACATAGGAGGTGCCTGTTATGGCAAAGAAAGTAAAAGGTTATATCAAATTACAGATTCCTGCTGGTAAGGCAACACCAGCACCGCCTGTTGGACCGGCTCTTGGTCAGCACGGCGTAAATATCGTTCAGTTTACGAAGGAGTTCAACGCAAGAACAGCAGATAAGGGCGACCTGATCATTCCGGTAGTCATCACTGTTTACGCTGACAGAAGCTTCAGCTTCATTACAAAGACTCCTCCTGCACCGGTCCTTCTTAAGAAGGCCTGCAACATCCAGTCTGGTTCCGGCACACCGAACAAGACGAAGGTTGCTACCATCTCCAAGGACAAGGTCCGTGAGATCGCTGAGATGAAGATGCCGGATTTGAATGCCGGAAGCATTGAAGCAGCGATGAGCATGATCGCAGGTACTGCACGCAGCATGGGTATCACGGTAGAAGACTGAGGGAGGTAATTTGATATGAAGAGAAGTAAGAAATACAGAGAGGTTGCAAAGACAATCGACCGCGCAACACTCTATGATGTAAATGAAGGCATCGCTCTTGTAAAAGGCGCTGCAAAGGCTAAATTCGATGAGACCATCGAAGTTCATATCCGTACAGGCTGTGACGGACGTCACGCAGATCAGCAGATCCGTGGTGCGGTTGTTCTTCCTCACGGAACAGGTAAGACCGTCCGCGTTCTTGTATTTGCCAAGAATGCGAAGGCTGATGAAGCTCTTGCTGCCGGCGCCGACTATGTAGGTGCTGAAGAACTGGTTCCGAAGATCCAGAAAGAAGGATGGCTTGACTTTGACGTAGTTGTAGCTACTCCGGACATGATGGGCGTTGTTGGACGTCTTGGACGTATCCTCGGACCGAAAGGCCTGATGCCGAACCCGAAGGCTGGTACCGTTACCATGGATGTCACCAAAGCTATCGCTGACATCAAAGCTGGTAAGATCGAGTACAGACTTGACAAGACCAATATCATTCACGTTCCGATCGGAAAAGCTTCCTTCACAGAGGAGCAGCTGACCGACAATTTCCAGACACTCATTGAAGCCATCAACAAGGCGAGACCGGCAGCAGTGAAGGGCCAGTACCTTCGCAGCGTAACGATCGCACCGACCATGGGCCCGGGCGTCAAGCTCAATCCCGTGAAGCTGGCTTAAGAAGTCTTATCGTTTCCAAACGCGCAATGCGCCGGAGACCGGGTTACCGGGATCCGGCGTTTTTTTCGTCTTTTCCTGTTTTTATTATTTTGGATATGTTTGAAAATAAAACATTCTTGTACGCCAGCAGCCCCGGCATGCAGTTTCCTCCAGATGCGCGTTGTCCTCTTCGAGAGGGCTCCGTCGCTGATTCGCAGGCCCCTCCGAAAACGCGCTCCGCTTGGACGGTTCTCCGGGGCCTGCTGCTATCCTCGCCCTCTCTTCGAGTCCTGCCGAAGCATCTTCCGGAAACTGCAGGCCGGGTCTGCTGGCTGATTTCATATATGAAAGAATTGTAGTTTCAAACTTTCGGCTTTTATGCAGATTCCGACAGTTCATAATTAATAAACAGAATCTGACAATATGAACAGACCAAAATAAATACCAATACCAGCAGAATAAGCCGATCATCGACTTTTCGACTTTGAAGTCAGGCGGCAGATCCTGCCTGTGGTCTCCGGAAGATGCTTCGGCAGGACTCGAAGAGAGGGCGAGGATAGCAGCGCGCG